>JAPOVS010000001.1 GCA_026708055.1 bacterium
TGCTGACGGCGCTGCCCAACGACGACACCGACGAGCGCACCGTGCGCGTCGCCTTGGGCGCAGGCCGGCGCGCCCCGACCGGCCAGGGCCTCTCCGGCGGCATCAGCGCCTCCGGCGGCCCCGTCGAGGTCGCCATCACCAACGACGACGCCCCGCCGCCGGACACCGACCTGCCCACGGTGAGCATCGACGACGCCCGCGACGTCGAAGGCGACGTGTTCTACCTCGGGGGCCTCCTGGAGTTCCGGGTGACCCTCAGCGAGTCGTCCACGCAGCGAGTCACGGTCACATGGGCCACCGAGGAGGGCACCGCCGACGGCTACGTCGACTTCGCCGAGGTCCGCGGCAGGACCCTCACTTTCCAGCCCGGCCAGACCCGCAGGACCATCCTCGTGCTCATCTCCGGCGACCGCAGGCGCGAGGCCGACGAGACCCTGACAGTGGTCCTGTCCGACCCCGTCGGCGCCACTCTCGCCGACGCCGAAGCCACCGGCACCATCATCGACGACGACTGACAGCGGCCGCCGGCCCCGTCCCGCCGGCCCCGGCACCGCCCCGACACGTCATACCACCCCTCCGAACGGCGACGGCGCGGTTGACTTTTCTCTGGTTGGAGCGCACGCAAATGTTGGGTTAGGGAGCTTGCAGATCTTGGGTCAGTTCGTCCGCCGAGACGCATGGGGCGCCGGGGTTGTCGTTGTCGGCTTGGTTGGAGGGGGGGAGCGCAGCCTCAGCATGGGGAACCGCCTCTGCTCGTTGCCTATTGACGTGATGTGGCGCGCCTCAGGGACTCGACGAACCTCAGCGTAAGCACGCCGCCGCACGATCATCGATCATCGATCCTCCGAGCCGCGCGGTCGTGGAGTTGCGCCGCTCCAAGGTGACCGCCGTCGGTCCGAGAAGTTTCAGCGTACGAGCGTCCAGCGGTTGCGGCGGTTGCGGCGGACCGGTTCGGTGGCGCGGATCAGGCCGCTGTCGGCCATGCGGGTGAGCCAACGAAGCACTGCCTGCTGGGAGATGCCGAGGGCTTGCGCGATCTCGCGGGAACTGCGTGAGCCGTCGGCGAGCAACGCGACGATCTGACGTTCCCGCGGGGCGAGTTCTGAGACCGGTGCGGCGGGCTCGCCGGGGTCCCGGGCGTCGCTGCGGGTGCCGCGGAACGGATCGTCGATCCGGCGGATGTCCTCTGGACCTCCAGCAGCGGGCGTAACTGTTGATCCGTGCCGCGGCGGCAGGTTGCTGCCGCTGGCGGCGGGGCCGCGGATTGTCACCCGCAACTCGCTCACATCGTCGACGATGTTCGGTGGCCGCAGGCCGGCTTGGCGGAGGGCGGCGACGGTGGCGCGCAGCCCCGATCCGCGGTTCTCGCAGACTGGGCGACCACTGCCAGGGATCACCACGTCCTCCAGCAACTTGGCGAGCCGAGCGTTGCGGGTCGCCGTGATGCCGCGCCCGATGATCTCGTCCACGTCCGCGCGCCCGGCGTTGGGGCCGTGGAGGCCGCCGGCACTGCTGACTTCCAGCCGGTCGGGATAGAGGGCCACGCGCACCTGGCTCCCATGGGCGGAAGGGTGGTAGTCGCGGTGCGTCAGCGCGTTGGCGACGATCTCGCGGACGGCCTCGAGGGGGTAGTCCCAGACGTCCTGGCGCCCTGCCCCGACCACGACCGCGCTTCGGCGCATGTTGCGGCGCATTGCCTCCAGTGCTCCGGACACAATCATCGGGATCGACCCGTCGAGCGGCCGGTTGTCGAGGAAGCGGGTTCCGTCGGCCATCGGCTCCCCGTCGGTGGTCGGCAGCGCCACGAACGAGGCGGCGAGTTGCGGGAAGAACCGCTGGGGGTACCGCCCGAGTGCCAGAAGGCCGGCTAGCCGGACGGGGGAGTTGGCAACAGGCTCTGCCAGTACGCCCAGCATGTGGAGCACTTCCTCGTCGGCGGCTTGCGCGAACACCGGCCCGCGCGTCTCCCGCAGGCGGTCGAGCAGGGCGCCGACGAGCCGCGGGTCGAGGTCGTCAGGGCGAGCCTCCTCGATTACCGCCGAGTCGTCGTCGGGCTGGCCCCTGCCCGACACCATCACGTGAACCTCATAGGAGTTCAGGCGCCGGTCGCCGTCGTGGGTTCGCACGTAGGTGCCGCGCTCCATGCCACGCGCCCGCACGTAGCAGGGCCGCCTCTCGTGTCCCAGTTCCTCCACCTGCGCCACAACCACGGGACGGTTCTCCACAACGGCAATATCGATTGCGGGCCGTACGGCCGGTGCCAGCCCGTCGGCACACGCAGAGGCGAGGTCGCTTGCCAGCTTCGGTGCATCGATGTCCACCGGGCGGAAGTCGCCTTCAGACAGCCCTAGGAGCAGCAGCCCGCCGACCGTGTTGGCGAATGCGCAAACCGACTCGAGCGCCGAACGGGGCAATCCGCCCGAGGCTCGCTTGACCTCTACCGCCTGGAGGTCACAGCCGGCCGCGCGGATTCGCCCCACGGCGGAGTTGACAAGTTCCTGCAGTCCTGGACGACCCGCGGCGGACTGAGTATGCACACCCCAATCCTACAAGATCTACAACTTTGCTACAAGATTACTACAACCAGCCTGTTGCTGCCTGGGCGAGACGTTCTCGTTGCAGTCATAGATCGGTAGGCCGTTGGCGAGCGCTGTGGCGGCGATGAGGGGGTCCAACGCAGGCAGGCCCACCAGTGGACCGAAGGCGGGCGACGCGACGTCGGGCTGACGCGGGGGGTCAGAAGTCGGGTTCTCGCAGCTCGGCGTAGCCGGCCTCGGCCTCCAGGGAGCGGCGGCGCCACAGTCCGCCCAGCCAGACGGCGAAGATGGTGAGGACGAAGGGGATCATCAGCACGAACTCGCGGGGCACCCGCTCGGTGATGTTGATCTGGGACTGGATGCCGATGGCGTCGGCGAAGCCGAAGAACAGCCCGGCGAAGGCCGCGCCGATGGGGTGCCAGGCGCCGAAGATGACCGCCACGAAGGCGATGAAGCCCCGCCCGTTGGTCATGTTCTCGGTGAAGTTGCGCAGCGCCCCCACCGAGAGCTCGGCGCCGCCGAGGGCGCACAGCGCGCCGCCGATGAGCAGTGCCTGCAGCCGCACCATCGACGGGTTCACGCCCGCCGAGCGGGCCGCGAACGGGTACTCGCCCACCGCGGCCAGTCGCAGCCCGAAGCGGCTCCGGCGCAGCACCACCCAGGCGGCCAGCACGATCAGCGGCGTGATCCACACGAAGATCGAATGCTCGGAGATGATGACGCCGGCCCCCGAGGTGCTTCCCGTGACGGGGCGCGGCAGCACGACGTCGGTGAACAGCGAGCCGCGCACGTCGAAGATGGCCCCCAAGGCGTAGGCGGTGCCCCCTAAGCCGATGGACGTGAGCCCCAATCCGGCGATGATGACGTTGGCGCCCAGCGGGCCGATCACCCACCAGTACAGCGCCGACAGCAGCAGGCACACGCCGATGGCGGCCAGCACCCCGAGCTCCACCGAGCCGGTCGTGTCGCCCACGGCCACGGTGGCGAAGGCGCCGGCGATCATGAGCCCTTCCAGGCCCAGGTGGAAGATGCCGGCGCGGAAGGCGAACACGCCGGCCATGGCGACCAGCACCAGCGGGGCGGCCGAGCGCAGCGTGGTGGCCAGGATCTGTTCCATCAGCCCGCCGTCGCCTCGGTCTGCGCGGCCCGCCGCCGCCGCACGGACCGGAACTTGATCGTCACCAGGAACGCCACCATGCCGTGCAGCAGCACCAGCGCTGGCGGCGGCAGGTCGGTCACTATCGGCAGGAACAGGATGGCCGCCTGCAGGCCGCCGAAGAAGACGGCGGCCACCACGGTGCCCCACACGTTCAACAGGCCCACGAGTGCCACCACCACGGCGGTGAAGCCGACCTCGGGCGAGAACCCGGTGACCAGCCGCGCCGCCGGGCCGTACAGCTCCACGGCGCCGGCCAGCCCGGCGAGCGCCCCCGACAGGGCGAAGGCCCCCAGGCCGACGCGGCGCACGTTGATGCCCTGCCAGCGGGCCATCGTGGCGTTGCGCCCCACCAGGGTCATGGTGAGCCCGAAGCGGGTGCGCTCCAGCACCAGCCAGACGAGCACCGTGACGCCTGCCACCAACAGCAGCACGGTGAGCGACACACCCGAGCCGCCGGTGAGGCGGAATGCCTCGGGGATGCGCTCGCTGGCCGCCGTCTGGCCGGTGCCCTGCGGGTTGCGCATCGGTCCGGCGGTGAGGTACTGCAGCACCAGCGCGCCGATGAAGCTCATCATCAGCGTGGTGAGCACCTCGTCGGTGCCGAAACGCACCCGCAGCCAGCCCGGGAACAGCGACCACAGCACGCCGGCGAGCATCGCCGCCAGCGTCCCGCAGAGGATCACCAGCCCGGCCGGGCCCTCGCGCCAACCCAGCGAGACGGCCAGCGCCGAGCAGGCGCCCATGTAGAACTGCCCCTGGCCGCCGATGTTGAAGAACCCGGCCCGGAAGCCGATCACCACGCCGAGGGCGATCAGCAGCAGCGGGATCGCCCAGCGGATCGTCGAGGTGGACGCTCCCGTGGCGGTGATGGCGCCCTGGATGATCCCCGAGAGGACGTCGCCGGTGCTGTAGCCGCTGACCCGCAGGATCAGCGCGGTGATCAGGAACGACGCCACGACCAGGACCACCGTCGAGACGGCGCGCCGCAGCCCGCTGGTCATCGCACGGCCCCCGTCATGGCGTCACCGACCGCTCGCCGGTCGTACGGCCCGTCGAATTCCGCAACGATCCGCCCGCCGTACATCACCAGCAGCCGGTCCGACAGCTCGAACAGCTCGTCGAGATCCGAGGAGACCAGCAGCACGCCTGCCCCGGCCTCCCGCAGCCCCCGCAGCGAGCGGCGCACGAACTCGGTGGCGGCGAAGTCCAGGCCGCGGGTGGGTTGGGCGGCCACCAGCACCTCCAGACTCGAGTCCAACTCCCGGGAGAGGATCAGGCGCTGCACGTTGCCGCCCGAGAGGCTCTCGGCGGGCTGCGTGACGGTCTCGTAGCGCACCCGCCAGCGGTCCATCGCCTCGCTCGCCTGCCACTTGTACTGCCGCAGCGAGATGAGCGGGCGATGCCGCTGCCACCAGGCTTGGAGACGCAGTTCCTTCCGCGTCGTCTCGCGAGGCGGGGCGATGGAGTGTACGGCTCCGCGGCGAGGGCGGTCGAGGGTGTACCAGCCGTCTCGATCGATGAGGCGCAGCGCCGACTGGTTCAGCCACAGCGGGGCGCTCTGGCTGACTCCTTCGGTGTTGCGGTCGAAGGGCACCAGTCGGAGCCCCCGCAGCCGGCGCCGGGCCGGCGCGGCCGCGGTCACCTCGTCGCCGCCGATGCGGACCGTGCCCTCGGTGACCGGTGTGAGGCCGGCGATCACCGATACCAGGCTGCGCTGGCCGTTTCCCTCCACACCGGCGATCCCCACGATCTCGCCTGCCTCGACCCGGAGGTCCACGTCGCTCAACCCCGGTTCGAACGCCGACTCGGCACTCGACACCCGTGACAGCGCCAGGAGCGTCTCCTGCACGTCGTGCGCCTCGGCCCGGATGCCGACTTCCCCGTCGGCATGGCCCGCCGGGCCCACGATGGCGTCGCTGAGACGGCCCTGGGACACCTCCGACATCTCAGCGGGGCCCAGCACCAGCTCGCCGTCGCGCAGCACGCTGACGGTGTCGGCCACGGCCGCCACCTCCCGGAGCTTGTGCAGGACCACGAGGATCGTGACGCCGCTGTCGCGCAGGCGCCGCAGCCGCTCGAACAGGGCGTCGATGGCGACCGGCGTGAGCAGCGCGGTGGGCTCGTCGAGCAGCAGCAGTCGCGCCTCGGTGGCCAGCGCCCGGACGATCTCCAACGACTGGCGGGCCTCGACGGGCAGGTCGCGGATGCGCGTCGACAGGGCAGCCGTCCCGCCGATCTCGGCCACGTCGTCCCGCCAGCGCTGCTGGAGGTCGCCGCGGCGGTAGACGGCGCGGCCTCCCGGGCGGGCGGCGGTCAACTCGAGGGCCTCCGCCACGGTGAACGAGGGCGGCAGCGAGAAGTGCTGGTGCACCATCGCCAGGCCGGCGGCCTTGGCGGCGCGCACGTCGCCCGGCGGGATCTCCTGCCCGGCGATCCGGACGTCGCCGGTATCCGGTACCTGCAGGCCGCCCAGCACCTTGGCGAGGGTGGTCTTGCCGGCGCCGTTCTGGCCGACGAGGGCGTGGATGCGCCCGGGCGCCAGCTCCAGGCTGACGTCGTGCAGCGCCCGGACGGCGCCGAAGGAGACGCCGAGCGACCGGCAGCGAACCGCCGGGGCCCCGGCGGTCCCCGGTCCGCTCGGCGCCGTCATCGGCCCGAGACTAGTTCTCTCAGAGTTCGGGGTTGAAGGGGACCTCCAGCGACCCGTCCTTGATGGCCGAGCGGGCCTCGTCGACCTCGCCGAGCGTGGCGTTGATGATGTCGACCATCTCGGCCGGGCCGTTCTCCAGGAAGTTCGGGCTGACGACGAGGTCCACGCCGCCCTCGGCCACACCGGCGCCGACGTAGCCGGGCGTGTAGTCGTCGCTGATCGCGTGCTCCACCTGGGCGTGAAGAATTTCGGCCCAGTACAGCAGGACGCTGGCGATCACATTCGGGCTGTCGAAGTAGTTCACCGAGCCGCCGATCACGTAGCCGCCCTTCTCCTCGGCGGCCTGGATGACGCCGAGATCGGTGGCCGCGGCGTCGGTCATGATGATGTCCACGCCACCGTCGTAAAGCGCCGCGCCCAGCTCGCGTCCCTTGGCGGGATCCTCGAAGGAGTCGGCGAAGGCGGCCTCACCACCGATGGCGGCGTTCTTGGTCTGCGCCGCCGCCACGAAGGCGTTGTAGTCGGCGTTCAGCGGCGGGATCGACACGCCGCCCACGAAGCCGACCTTGCCGGTGGTGTTCAGCGCCCCGGCCAGGATGCCGGCCAGATAGGTGCCCTTGTAGTAGTCGAAACCGATGGAGACCAGGTTGTCGACGCCGCCCTCGAACCCGAAGATGTGGATCCAGCGGGTGTCGGGGAAGTCCGGCGCCACGAGCGTGACGACCTCCTGCATGGGCGGGAACGTCACGGCGATGATGTCGGTGCCCTCGTTGGCCAGGTTGCGCAGGATCGTCTCGAAGGTGGAGGGGTCCGTCGCCTCGATGAAGGTGGTCTCGGCGCCGAAGTCGGCCTCGACCAGCCCCAGTCCTCGCACGAGGTCGTCGATGGGTCCCAGGTCGCCGGCGCGCTGGTTGGCCACGAGGGCGACCGTGAGCGGCTCGTCCGGTGCCGGCGCGGGCTCGGGCGGGGGCGGCGGCTCGGGCGGGGGCGGCGGCTCGGGCGCCGGTGCGGGTTCGGGTGCAGGAGCCGGCTCCGGCGGGGGCGGCGGTTCCGGCGTCGGGCTGGGTGCGGGTTCTGGCGCAGGCGCAGGCGGCGGCGCGGCAGTCGTCCCGTCGTCGTCCCCGCCGCAGGCTGCCGCAACCAGTGCGACGGCCACCAAGAGGGCCAAGAAAGTGCGTCGATGTCTCATCGGATCCTCCCTGTTCGACACGGTGCGTTCACGATAGTACAGATTTTCAATTCATAGAAGTCGGTCGATCTGTCAACCCGCAGCGGGCACCGAGTAACCTGTCGCAGGTG
>JAPOVS010000002.1 GCA_026708055.1 bacterium
GTTTGCTGCACTGACAGCTTCGGATTGCGCACTTCCGCTACTTCCGGCATGGCCAGAGGAGGTCTCTATGAGTACTGAATCCCCTTCAATGACTTCTTGCCAATCAGACAGCGACAGCTTGCCAGCCTCAAGAAGCTGGCCAATATCAAGAACTGCGTCGGCAACCTCGCTATAGGCGGTTGAAGTCTGACCCGCCGCCACGATGACAGTACGGCGATCGTCTGCGCGCAACTGATACAGGAGTGGCGTAAAGTCTGCATCGCTTGAAGCGATTACAAATTCGTCGTATCGAAAGTTCTTAGCCATATAAGAGAGTACGTCCATCACGATACGGATGTCTGCGGCGTTCTTCCCTGCAGCCGTTAGTGAAGGACAGTCGATCACCTCGAAACCGGACCGGGTTAGGCGTGGACGGATTGTTGAAAAATATGTCCATGTCCCTTCGCGATTCTGAACTCGCCCTGCGGGATTCAGGTAGGCGCGTCTCACCAAGACATCTCGGCTCACTTGAGGTCCTGCCTGCTCCAATAGGTGCCGCAGCCATTTCCACGGCTCGTCTGCCATTGCCTCAGCCTGTTCAGGATCAAGGCCGTTTAGCCCCCCATAGACATTGTCAAAATCGAGAAAGAGAGCCGATTTCAGCCGAGTCTGCACCATTGTAATCCTTCAGTTGTTGAAGTCGAGTTGCGGCGAATCCGTAAACGGCGCGGTCACTCTCGCCTCGATCAGAGTGTTCCAGCACTGTCTCGTGGCCTCGTTCTCGTACGTGAAGAACCGATCGCAGCGGTGCAGCTTCGCTGACGCGAGATGTATGGCGTCTGCAGATCGAATCCCACCGACACTTGCCTGCTTGGCTCTGCGAATCACCCGACGCGCCTCTCGCGCAACGGTCTCCGAGATGTCTACGAGAGCGACCGGCGATGTCGGCGTCCATAGTTCGTCGATTGCAGCATCGCTTGCCAATGAGATGTCCACCCCCGAATCGGTTTGAACATAGGCCACTTCAGTGATCGAGAGAACCGAGGTAAGTAACTCGACTCGTGCTTGTCGCGCGTCCTCCAGAATCGACTGAACGGTATCGGCGCGGTTTGCTTCGTTGGCGACGTAGGCGAGGAGTACATTGGCGTCCGCGTAGACGCGGGGCACCTTATCCGGCATCCCGGATCCGCCTCACGACCCGCTCGGCCGGTTCGACGGTTCTCAGAGCGCCCCGCGCTTTGAGGTAGCCATCGGGCTCTCCTTCGTCCACCACATCCACCCGGGTGACCCGACGGATCGAGATCGGCCTGCCGGTAGCGACATCCCGCGTGATGGTGCCGGTGACGTCCGCGACACGTCCCCAAGCCTCCCGCATCACGTCCTTGTGGTCGGGGTGGGGGAAACAGGTGACAACTTTGTCATAGACAAGTTCGTAGATCGAGAACCGGAGAGTCTTGCGCTGGGAAAGCATCTCCACGCGACCGCGCACCGCTCCGAGCGACTTGGTGGTCTGCATTTGCCTCTCGGTCTGGCTCGCGGACGCCGGAGTCGTCGCGGGCGCAATGAAGATAACCTCGTCGTCGCCTGTCTCGAAGACGACCGGGGTGCTTTCGTCTGCGACCTTGGTCAGTTCACGGACGACGCGCAGGAGAGGACGCTCTAGGTCAACGTTGCCCCTCGCAACCTGTCGCGCGGCTTGGAGGTAGTCGTCACACATCGCCGGAATGTGCCGCTCGGCATCACTGTCGAGTGGTACAGCCTGCGCGGTCGCAGCGGCACTGCCGTAGTCGAGTCCGGCGAGTACCCATCGAACGTTGGCGCCGCGATTCTCGTGCAGCGCATCAAGGACCGCGCAGAAGCCAGCGAGCGCGGCCGACAGCTTGTCGATCGTTACCTCGCCGTCGAGGCGGAGAGTCACGAGATCGTCGGCCATGTCCTGAACTCTACGATTGGGAGTTCGATCTTGCCACCGCGTGCACGGCCGTCCACTTGACCTGGATCCACCCTCTCGGGACTTGGCGCGGCCCCTGACCCGAGCGCTACTTCGCTGCTCGCTACGCTGAGCGGGCCGTTCCGCTGCCTAGCCCGGAGACAGTGCTTTGGGTACGCGCACAGGTGTCAGCGAGTTGGCTCGCTGTGTCTCGATAGATCTTGAGGTCTCCCCGCAGACGGGGCGCATCCATGCGTTCGCCGGCGAGCGACAGGACACCGGCCGATCCGTCGTATTCCCACGAGGCCGCAAGTTCGATCAAGCGCTGGCCGACCTCGACGAGCTCGCCGACGGGGCGAGCTTCATTCTCGGCCACAACCTCATCAAGTGGGACCTCCCGCATCTGCGGGTCGCGAACCCCGGCCTGCGGCTTCTGCAGATGCCGGTGGTGGACACGCTGTGGCTGAACCCTCTGGCGTTCCCTCGCAACCCGTATCACCATCTCGTCAAGCACTATCAGGACGGGCAGCTCACGCGAGAGCGACGCAACGACCCGAAACTCGACGCGGAACTCGCCCTGCGGGTGTTCGAGGACCAGCAGAAGCAACTGCTCGAGACACCCTCGCACCTGATGGTCGCCTGGCACTGGCTCACCACAGTTGATGGTTCGCCGGGATTCGACCTGTTCTTCCGGACCCTTCGTGGCGCGCCCCGGCCGGACTATGCCCAGGCCCGTGGGGCGATCCGCACCTGTCTCGACGGCGTCGCATGCGAGATCCAGGCACGTCGCCTGATCGCGGATGCGGCGACGCACGGCTGGCGGCTTGCCTACGCGCTGGCGTGGCTGTCGGTGTCGGGGGGCAACTCGGTGATGCCTCCCTGGGTGCGGCACCAGTTCCCGAAGGCGGGGCATTTGGTTCGTCACCTGCGCGACGAGGCCTGCGCCGATCAAGGCTGCGCCTGGTGCCAGGAACGCCACAACCCCTCCCGGGAGCTCAAGCGCTTCTTCGGTTTCGACGGCTTCAGACCGGAACCCACCGACGACGACGGGCGTCCCCTGCAGCAGCTCATCGTCGAGGCAGCGATGCAGGGCCGCAACGCGCTGGGGATACTGCCGACTGGTACGGGCAAGTCGCTGTGCTATCAGATTCCGGCGCTGTCCCGCTACGACAAGACAGGCGCCTTGACCGTGGTGATATCGCCTCTGGTGGCACTCATGGCCGATCAGGTGGCGGGGCTCGAGAAGTACGGGATCACGTCGTGCGTGGCGGTCAACGGGCTCTTGTCGATGCCCGAGCGGGCCGATGCGCTGGAGCGGGTGCGCCTCGGCGACGTCGCCATCGTGTTGATCTCACCCGAGCAACTGCGCAACCGGTCGCTGCGACGAGCGCTGCAGCAGCGCGAGATCGGTGCCTGGGTGCTCGACGAGGCTCATTGCCTATCGAAGTGGGGACACGACTTCCGCCCCGACTACCGCTACGTGGGGCGCTTCATCAGCGAGAAGGCAGGCACGTCACGAGTGCCGCCGGTGCTGTGCCTGACCGCGACGGCCAAGCCGGCCGTGACCGTTGAGATCCTCGACTACTTCCGCAAGGAACTCGACATCAACATGGAGAAGTTCGACGGCGGCAGCAAGCGGAAGAACCTGGACTTCGACGTGGTCCGGACCGACAGCGCCACGAAGTTCGTCGACATCCACCGGATCCTGACCCACCATCTCCCGCCGGAGGCGGACGGCGGTGCGATCGTGTACTGCGCCACCCGGCGGGCGACCGAAGAGGTGGCCAACTTCCTCAACGAGTCGGATGTCGATGCCGACCGCTTCCACGCCGGCCTGCCGCCCGAGGAGAAGAAGGACATCCAGCAGAGCTTCATCGAGGGCCGCCTGCGGGTGATCGCCGCCACGAACGCCTTCGGGATGGGCATCGACAAGCCCGACGTGCGGCTGGTGATTCACGCCGACATCCCGTCGTCGCTGGAGAACTACCTGCAGGAGGCCGGGCGCGCCGGCCGGGACCAGGAGCAGGCCCACTGCGTCCTGCTCTACACCGCTGACGACGTGGAGCGGCAGTTCGGCATGTCGGCGCGCTCCCGGCTCACACGGCGCGAGATCCACGGCGTGCTGCGAGCGCTGCGCAGTCTCAACCGGCGCGACCGCTGGGGCGGCGAGGTCGTGGCCACGTCCGGGGAGATCCTCGGTGAGGACGAGGAGCAGGACTTCCGACGAGACTCGGCCACCGACGACACGCGGGTGCGAACGGCGGTGGCCTGGCTGGAGGAGGCGGAGTTGCTGACCCGCGAGGAGAACGACGTGCGGGTCTTCCCGTCATCGCTGCGCGTCAACTCTCTCGAGCAGGTCCGGGAAAGGCTCCAGGACAAGCCGATCGACGAGCAGTACCGCCGCCGACTGACGACGATCGCCGAGGAACTGATCAACGCCAAGCCCGACGAGGGCATCTCGACGGACATGTTGATGGTGGCATCCGGGCTGAGCTCCGAGCAGGTGCGGGGCGCTCTCCATGACCTCGAACAGTTCGGGATCGCCACAGACGACACCCAGCTGACCGCCTTCGTCCACGTCGGCGTGCGCAACCCGTCACACAGCCGGCTAACCGCGGCGATCCGACGGGAACAGCACCTGATCGAGCTGATGCAGGAGATGGCGCCCGACCTCGCCGTCGGCGAGAAGGCGCCGCTGAACCTGCGCATCGCAGCCCAGCGGCTGCGGGACGACGGCCACGACGAAGTCCGTCCCGAACACGTGAGCCGGATCATCCAGGGAATCGCCGGCGACGGGCGGGGCGACACCGGCGGCGGCAGCCTCACCGTGCGCAAGCACGACCCCGACAGCGTCCAGGTGACCCTAAAGCGCGAGTGGTCGTCGTTGGCCGGCATCGCCGAGCGCCGCCGCAACGGTGCCTCCCGCCTGCTCGAACACCTGCTGTCGCTGAACCCGCCGAACAGACGTGGCAACGACCTGCTCGTCGCCACGACCCTCGGGAAGCTGACTCAGGCCGTCGAGGGCGATTTGACGCAGCTGAGCCAGAACGGCGACGAGCGCAAGCTGCGGAGGTTGATGCAGCGGTCCCTGCTGTGGCTGCATGAGCAGGAGGTCATCCGGCTGAACCGGGGCCTCGCCGTGTTCCACCCGGCCATGACCATCCGGCTGAGTCCTGAGCCCCGCGGGTTCCGCCAGACCGACTTCGAGTCGCTCGCGCAGCACTACGAGGGGTCGGTCCGCCAGATCCACGTGATGGCCGAGTTCGCCCAGCGCGGCCTCGCCTCCATGGCCGATGCGCTACGGCTGGCCCTCGACTACTTCACCGTCGGCGAGGAGGCCTTCCTGCGGCGCTGGCTCCCCGAACGCGAACGCGAGCTCGGCCGCCAGACCACGCCGGAATCGTGGAACAACATCGTCGAGAGCCTCAACAACCCCAAGCAGCGGGCCCTGGTGGCGGACAACCGCGAGACCACGAACGTGCTGGTGCTCGCCGGACCCGGCGCGGGCAAGACAAGGGTCCTAGTGCACCGCATCGCCTACCTGATCCGTGCCCGGCGCGAGGACCCCAGGGGCATCCTGGCGCTGGCTTACAACCGCCACGCGGCGATTGAGATCCGTCGCCGGCTGCGGGATCTGATCGGCGACGACGCCCGCGGTGTGATGGTGTTCACCTGCCACGCCCTCGCCATGCGGCTCGTCGGCGCCAGCTTCTCGGGCCAGGCGGACCGGGCGACCGAAACGGACCTCAGCGAGCGGCTGCGGGAGATTCTCCGGGAGGCGACAGCCCTGCTGCGGGGCGAGGGGCTCGAATCGGAGGAGGCGGAGGAGTCCCGGGCGCGCCTGCTGGCGGGGTTCCGGTGGATTCTCGTGGACGAGTACCAGGACATCGACGGCGACACGTACGATCTCATCTCGGCGCTGGCCGGCAGGACCCTCAGCGAGGAGGACGCTCGCCTCAGCCTGTTCGCCGTCGGTGACGACGACCAGAACATCTACTCGTTCAACGGGTCCTCGGTGCGCTTCATCCGCCGCTTCGAGCAGGACTACAACGCCAAACCGGCCTTTCTGATCGATAACTACCGCTCGACGGGCCACATCATCGACGCCGCGAACGCGGTGATCGGCCTGGCAGGCGACCGGATGAAGGCCGACCACGCGATCCGGGTCAACCGGAAACGCGCCAAGGCTCCCGCCGGCGGAGGGTGGGCCGGGCGGGACCCGGTCGCTGGGGGCAAGGTCCAAGTCCTGAGAACCGCAGATGACAGCGCCGTCGCCCAGGCGCAGACCGCGGTGGCCGAACTGCGGCGGCTGTCGAGCCTCGACCCGGATTGGGGCTGGTCGAAGTGCGCGGTGATCGCCCGCGAGTGGAGCTACCTGGAGCCTGTGCGGATCGTCTGCGAGCGCGACGGGATTCCGGTGCAGACGGCCAACGAGGGCAACCTGAGCCTGTGGCACCTGCGCGAGACCCAGGCCCTGGTCAGCTGGGTCCGCCAGCGCGGCCCGGGCATGCTCCCCAGCGTCGACCTGCAGGATTGGCTGGACCGGCAGCCCTCCGGCCCCTGGATCGAGATGCTCCGCCAAGCCGCCGCAGAACACAGCCTCGAGACCGCCGCCGCGGAGGTGCCGACAGCCTCGTTCATCGAATGGCTGGCCGAGTGGGCCCGCGACGCCCGACGGCGCCAGCACGGATTGCTGCTGCTGACCGCGCACCGAGCCAAGGGCCTGGAGTTCGACCACGTCGTCGTCCTGGACGGAGGCTGGGACCGCGCCAACCGGAACGAGGACCCCGACGCCCCCCGGCGCCTCTACTACGTGGCCATGACCAGAGCCCGCCAGACGCTGGCACTGGCCCGCCTCCCAGGACTGCACCGGTTCCAGGACGCGTTGGGTGACAACCCGTCGGTGCAATGGCGCGACCCCATGACGCTCCCACCGCCGACACCAGATCTCGCCCGTCGCTACCGCCGGCTCACCCTGAGCGACGTCTACTTGAGCTTCGCCGGCTACAAGCCGCCCACCGATCCCACCCAGCGCGCCATCGCCGAGTTGGCCCCCGGCGACCGACTGCAGGTGCGCCCGAAGTCCGACCGCTGGGAGTTGCGCAACTACGAAGGTGTCGTCGTCGGGACCCTGGCAAGCAAGTTCGAGTCCCCCACCGACATGCGATGCGCCGGGGCCACAGTCCTCGCCATCGCCACCTGGAGCCGCGACCGCTCAGACCCGCAGTACCAGAAGCACCTCAAGAGCGACACCTGGGAGGTCGTGGTCCCCGAACTCGTCTTCGAGCCCGCGGGATCGGATGCTCGTCGCGGTCGGGCTTGATATCGGGTGTGGGTGGCGGCTGCAAACCGCCCCCGCTCGGACAAGGCGACTCACCCATCGTGGACCCAGTACCCGCTCGGATCCAGAGAGTCCGGTTGGCTTCGGACCCTTGACGACGCTTCTGACTAGGGGATCCGTCCCCGTCCGGGATCTTGCGGGCGTCAGGCGATGGTGGGGCGGGCGTCCACTGATCCGTCCCTCTGCGGGATCTTGCTCTTGGCCTCGCGAGCCGTTAGCCTTGAGAACGATTGGATCCCCAGGCAGCGTGTCTGAGACATGGTGCCTGCATGTGACCCCCGGGGAGCGGCTTCGCCGCTCCCCGCATTTTTGCGGATCAGAGGATCGAGTACTGAGGGGCATCGTTAGCCAGCCAACGACAGGGAGCGACATTGAATCTAAGATCTCGCATCTTCATCGATTTCTCGAACTTCCAGCTCAACTGGAATGGTCGCGCCAGCAATGCCCCTTGTGACTGGAAGGCACTGCCAAGAGTTCTGCTGGCCGAGTCTCGGAAGCTACTTGAGGCCGCAAGCACGCACAATGCCCTCTGGCTGGATGAGACTCTCGTGTACGCCAGCGTCGAGGCCAGCGGCGACGAGAACTTGAAGAAGTGGCTGAACATGGCGAACTCCATCGGCCGGCGAACTCCATCGCTGCTTGCGACTCGTTGGCCATGATGACCGATTGGAAGAGGCCGCAATCGGCCGATGGAGATGCCCGGAATGGTACGAGGACATGGGCGACACCACAGGCCGGGCACTGACCGGCACGCACGTCGCGACCTCGTGGGGCATGCCGATCGTGGCCCGCTGCGACCACTCCCCGGACTTCTGCGCCCCGTCGCAAGCCGAACTTCGTGCTGCGACGTCGTTGCTCGGCGGCACCGTCGACCGGGCCTGCACCGTGGCGGTAGCGCCCGTCCGTCTGGTCTGCTGCCACGCTTCGACCACTCCGAGGGATCCGGACGGCGGTGGCCCGTCGTCAGCCAATCCGTCGCCGCCCTCGATATCGCCCAGGACAAGGCACGCGAACTCGAAACGTTGTCCGACTGGCAGCCCGAGGGAACTCACAGAGTCCTCCTACTGGACGACAGCGGGGGCGATGCATCAGAACAGTTGCCGCTCCGCCAAGCGAAGGATTCGATCCGCATAGGACCGGCCGGTGCTCGCCTGCTCCACTTTGCGCTGGTCGATGAGCCGGTCCACAGCGGGTTTGACGTGGGTCTCTTTGTAGATCGTCTCGAGGAGGGTGTGCTCGCAGAGTTCCGCCATGCTGTGGTCGCGTTCACCGAGCATTTTCAGGATGCGACTCTCTAGTGGGGTGAAGTCCGGGCGCAGGATGTCGAAAGACAACTGGTTGGGATCACGCGGATCTCGGAACCGCTGACCGGAGACACCGTCAACCTCCCACAACGCGTCCTTGTACCTCCGCACGCCGACTTTGCTCGTGGTCCCGAAGAAGAGATGCAGAGAGTGCCCGCCTTCGTCGATCATCTCGAACGTCAGCACGTACGGAAAGCCAGCCGAGTGAAGACCCTCGCGGTACAGCTCCAGGAGGAACCGCTTCTTCTCGGCAGTCGGCAGCCCATCAACGCGCCGCCACTCGCTGTGCCCGAAGACACGCTCGCCCGATTCCTGTTCACCCTTGGCGAAGCGGATGAAGAACTGGTCCTCGAATGTGACGAGTACCTCGGATGATGGCTGTTGAGCGATCCGTTGCACAATCTTGTAGTCGGCGTCGGCGCCCCAGCCGTCGAGGTTGGCGAACACTGGCCCATCCCACCCTCCCACTTCGGCGATCGCCTGCTCGAAGAGGTCGCCGCAGTTGCCACGATGGACGCGCGTCACCAAGCCGGGCGGCCTAATCCTGGGCGGGAACCGGGCGTCAAGAAGGCTCCTGAGGTGCTCAGCGCGTCCGCGATGATCCTCGACGAAGATGAGACGTGTCTGAGCCCCCGAGCCCGTCACGTCGCTCCGCAGCGCTTGTTCCATCGCGATGACGGGCGAACTGTCTTGGGCGTTCGTGTACTCCCCGGGACCCGCGAAGCCGTCGAAGAACGTGATCCCGGTGTCGCGAAACTGTTTTGCCATGATGGGGAACCACGCTGACATGTACCGGCGTAGCAGCGTGTGTTTCGCAGCCGTGTGGGGGTCACGCTCCCAGAGGATCCCGGTTGGAACGGCCATGGGATCAGGCCGCCGCCGCTCTGGGGAGTTGGTCCCACACTTCGCCCTCGAGTTCTCGGCCACCGGCCTTGGGGGTTCTACCGCCCCATTGCTTGAAGAAGAACGCGACGCCGGCTGACGTGCAGGTGTCACGAAGCTCGGTGACCCAGGCGAGCTCCATGGGCCGCGCGTTGGCACCGGATTCGCCGCCGGCGATTAGCCACTGGATGCCCTCAAGATTGAGGGCGCCGAGCGGGCCCAGGAGAGGCTCGGCGCTAACGAACCGCACTGCTGCTGGAACCCGACGCAAGTGGTTGATGCGGAAGGTGTACCGGCGGGACTCCACGCTGACGCCCATCCATAGGTTCGACGGCCAGTCGAGTTCGCCTGCTGTGCGGCTCAGCCGCTGCGCTCGCTTGGTGAGCACCTGGTAGGTGTGCTGAGGCGTCTCGCGGATTACCTCGAAGACCTGCCTGATGAACTCGAGAGGAACGTCGTCGTGGAAGAGGTCGCTCATCGAGTTCACGAAGACGAGCCGCGGTGTGCTCCAGCGACGAGGCACGTCGAGCGATGAGGGATGGACCGTGAGCCTGAAGCCTGGCCCACTCGTCCTCGGGTCACCATCGACTTGGTACTTCGGCGAACCCATCGCCTTGAGCCGCTTCGACAGCGTGAGCGCGTAGCAACGATCGCACCCCGGGGAGACGCGGTCACAACCCGTGGTCGGGTTCCACGTTGCCTCAGTCCACTCGATCGCCGACTTGTCAGCCACGCCGCCACTGTAGGGCCACGGTGCGACAGTCAAGAAGTCGGATTCGACGAGACCACGCCTACAGTCGGTCGCGAACTGCCCTCTGAACTGGGAGTTTGTGTTGGTTTCGACTCTCCCCAGCTCTTCGGGACGTCCCGTCGATCTGAGCCGGGAGACACCTCTGAGAGACTTCTGGTGCAGCTAGCCACCGTTGAGGGTCAGCAGCTCGCGGAGGACACTTTCGTCGGAGATGTCCGCTGGCCAACCGTAGGCGGCGGCTACGGCCTCGTCGAGGGCTTCGTGTGCGTCGGCGAGCCATTGGGGGCGGGCGTTGTAGAGGTTCGTCAGGGTGCGTTTCTTGAGTTCTTTCGCTGCCTGCTCGTCGCGAGGAACGGGCCGCTTCGGATAGCCGGGGACCGGCTCGTCGGCCCACTCGACCCACTCAGGCGGGTTGAGCCAGCGGTCGCGCAGCTCGACGAGACGCCGGGCTCTCGTGGCTATGGCCGCAGAACGGGGGTCGGACGCGTAGTCGGTCGCGGGCACGGTTGGCACCAAGTCAGTGGGGAACGGGAACGTCGCGAAGGTGGATGTCGGTGTGTAGCGCGGCCGGTCCTCCAGACTCGACCCAAGCCGTAGCGACCAGACTTCGTGGAACCGGCTATGCAGAACTCCGAATGTCGTGTCGTCGTCGCACGCGATGACGATCAGCTGTGAATCGGGGCAGATGCGCGCATCGAGCCAAACGAACAGGCGGTGCTTGGCCAGGCGCGGCGTCGCGATGTACCGCGACAGGCCGTCGAGCGCTGCCCACATGCTCGGGCGCGGCCGATGATGCAACCACCAGGCGTCTCTTCTCCCGGCCTTACGTTGCCCGTCCCATGCAGGCCGGACATTCTCTGCGACCCAACGGAACGGCTCTTCGTACAGCGCCGCCTCGTTGGCTGGCATGGTCGCCCCGAAGTCGATGATCCACTTTCCCGCGGGCCGCCGGGTCAGGTCCATCCCGTTGACCCACGGCTTCAGAACGTCGGCGTTCGTCCGGCCGTTCGGGTTCGCGGGAAGGCGGAGCCACTCACGCGCCAGATCGCCCGGGATGTCGAAGGGAGCACCCTTCGTGTCGCCCATGAACGCCACGCCGTCGTTCTCCGCGAGGCGACGGGCGTTTGTCAGATCAACGCCGATGCCATCGCGCCGCGCGGTCAGGTCGGTGTAGATCTCGTCGACCGCAGCGCCATCGAGCCGAGTGATAGCTACGGACTCGTCGCCGGCACGCGAGAAGCAGACCAGCGACACCCGCACGGCCGCTCCGTCGATCACCCACGGCTCGTTGCTCCACGCATCGAAGATCCGCCGATTGTTCGTCGCGGCCGACAGCGCACGGCGGTTCGCGCCCCCGCGGATCGAGTTGGTCGCGACAAGCCCGGCCCGGGTTGCCTTGCCCGATGCGATCTGCTGGCCCGCTTTCTCGAGCCAGTAGCAAACGAGGTCCGCCTCGGCGGGCACGCGCCCGGCGTAAGTCGCGAACATCTGCGACACGTAGTCCTCACCCAAGTTGGCGATCAAGAGCTTGCCACCCAGGAACGGCGGGTTGCCGATCACGACATCCGCTTCCGGCCAGTCCGGTTCGGTGCTGTCCGGCGTGAGGATCGCGTCCCGGCACTCGATGGTGTCCAGCGGCTTCAGGATGGGGTCGCGCGACTCTGCGAAGCCGTTGCGTCGCATCCACTGGATCTCGCCGATCCAGACCGACACGCGCGCCAACTCGGCGGCGTAGGGGTTGATCTCGATGCCCTTCACGTTGGCCGGTCCGATCGCCGGGAACGTCCGCGGGAAGCCGAACGCCTCCGCCTCGAACTGCACCTGGTGCTCCAGGTCCTTGAGCGCCTGTAGGGCCAGATACAGGAAGTTGCCCGAACCGCACGCCGGGTCAAACACCGTGAAGGCGCGCAGCCGGTCCAGGAATGTCCGATAGCGCCGTTCGGCCTCATTCCGGCGCTTCTTGCGGGTGGCGGCGGTCTTGGCGGCGTCCGCGCGCTCCAAGTCGGCAACGATCTGTGCCTTCTCCGCGGCCCATTCCGTGAGCCACGGGCGGATCACCACGGGCTCGACGAGCAGCATGATCTTGTCGCGGTCGGTGTAGTGCGCGCCGAGCTGAGAGCGCTTGTCGGGGTCGAGACCGCGCTCGAACAGCGTGCCGAGGATCGACGGGTCGATCTCAGACCAGTCAAGGTTTGCCGCCCGCAACACCGCATCTATGTCCGACTGCTCCAGCGGCAGAGCGTCGCCGTCAGCAAACAGCCCGCCGTTGAACCAGTCGACCGTCTCGAGACCGACCTCGCCACCGTGGGCCATCACTTCGAACAGAGTCCCTGCGAGGTCCGCGAAGCGATCAGGCTTGGGCCGAGATCGGATGAGCACCCTTGAGAACATGTCGTCCGGCAGGAGTCCGACATCGTCGGCGAACATGCAAAAGACCAGCCGATTGACAAAAAGTGCGACCCGCTGCGGGTCGTGGCCCCGTTCCCGCAATGCCTGGGCGAGTGCTGCGAACGATGCCGCCGCGCGCTCAGTCAGCGATTGACGGGTCTCTCCCGGCCGCAGCCGGTCGGGATCCGAGAACGCCCACTTCAGCAGGTCGCGGTTTGCAGCATCGGCTAGGTCCTCCAAGACGAACTCGTGGGTCTCGCTGACGGTGTTCGTCCAGTTGGTGCGGATCCGGAACCGTCTCAGGTCGCAGACGATCAGCAGCGGCGGGTTCTCCAGCGCCAGCGCGTACTGCCGTAGCTGGTTGAACGCAGCGTCGAGGCTCTCGCCCGGACTCTTGTACTCCCACGCGAAGTGGTGGCGCTTCCAGACATCGGCCCACCCGGGGCTGCCGCTGTCCTTCAGAGCGCCCCGCTCGAAGCAATACGCGTCGCCGGCCGGATCGGCCTCCGCCGGCGTCGGCTCACCCAACACCCGGCAGAGATCAAGGAAATGCTCTTGAGCCGCGGAACGCTCCTTCAGAACCGACGAGCGCCATTTGGCGATGAACTCATGAGGGTCCACAGACAATCCCCTACCTGGCGACCGGTGCCTCCTGGGCCGTACGCGTCAACATTCTTCTTATCGGACGGCGATTCGGCGGTGATCTCAACGGGCAGGTCAGCATGTCAGCGGCTCCCGGACCTCCCACGCGGATAATCGTGCCACACCACCCCCTCCGGGCGTGGAAGGCGCTGCTATCTGGCTGCCTCTGCGTATGCCTGGGTAAGCGCGGGCTGCTCGCCCTAGCGGGATTGTTTCCAACATATCGCGACCCGACGTACAGTTCTCCGCATGACAACCACATCTGAGCGTCGTGGCCTTCGCGGCCCAGCCGACCTGCAGATCTTCGTCTTGGAGGCTCCTGCTGGGACGAATTGCGGGAGGCTCTGAACCGGCCACCCGCAACGAATCCTCGAAACCGCGACTGCCCGGCCTCGCCTGAACCGACGCAAGCCACAAGCGAGCCCGGAGCGCGGCGGCCGTGGGGTCAGATCGCCGCGAGTCCTCAACGAGCAAGCGGCAGCGAAGGAGATCCGTGTGGATGTGGGTTTGCACGAGTTGCGACGCTCTCGGCTGCTCCAGAACTGACCTCAGCAGCGCGCCGGGCAAGAGGGTGATGCCGTGTGTGCCTAATCGCTGTACACTCCTGGTCATGGCCACGAAGTCTGAGCGCTGGAACCTGCGGGTCACGCCCGCTCAGGACACGATCGTCCGGCGGGCGCTCAGCGCTGCGGGGATGTCGCTGAACGAGTACGTCGTCAGCCGGGCCGTTGCCGCGGCGACCAGCGACTTAGCCGACCGGCGGATCTTCGTCCTCGAGGACCCTGCATGGGACGAACTGCAGGAGATCCTCAATCGGCCCCCCGCACCGAAACCCGCAATCACCGCCCTCCTAGCCGAACCGTCGACGCTCGAAGCCGGGTGAGCCGGTACCACGGTCCGACGCTGCTGTCGGCGGATCACGACGCCGACGACTTCGACTGTGGCGACGAAACCCTCGATCACTGGCTCAAGCACCTCGCCCGCCGGAACCAGCGAGAGGGATCGAGCCGCACCTGGGTCGTCGCCGACGGCGCTCGGGTCGTGGCGTACTACGCCTCCAGCGCCGCTGTGCTGGCTCGCGCGGCGGCAACAGGACGGGCCGGGCGCAACCAGCCCGACCCGCTGCCGGCGATGCTGCTGGGACGCCTCGCCGTCGACCGCGAGCACCAGGGCCGCGGCCTCGGTGCCGCGCTTCTCAAGCACTTCCTTCTGAAGGTGGTCGAAGTCGCCACGCACACCGGAGTCCGCGTCGCCTTGGTGCATGCCGCCAACAATGCCGCAGCCGGCTTCTACCGGCGCTACGGCTTCGAACCCTCGCCGATCGACGACCTCACCCTCATGCTCCTCGTCAAGGACATCGCCATATGAGCAGCCAAAGTCGCATTCCCAGTGGCCGGCCTCGCTGCGGTCCGCCGCGGCGGCGGGGCGCTCGGAGATCGGCCTGTAGGCGCCCAGCGGGCTGGGCTTTCGCGCCGGCCTGCGCGGCCGCCGCGTCGTAGCCGGCGGCGCCGCTCCCGCGCCGCAGCTCGCGGTGCACCGTCGAGCGGTGCCGCCCCAAGCGCCGCGCTGCCTCCTCGACGCTCACGCCCGCGGCGAGCATCTCGATCTGGACGCGCTCCTCGAAGCTGACTCGCTGTGCCATGCTGGACACCTCCATCGGTCGGTTGCGGTTGCTTCCGATCGGCCATCATGGCCGACCAGTCGCAACCACCGATGGAGTTCGCCCTGTCACCAGGCTCAGCCCACGGGCTCCTCTGCATCTCGGGGATCATCGTTGAGTTCCTTGGCGAACACCATCGGGGGTTGTCATGGGTCGCTCAGGCGGGCTGCGGTTGGAAGCCGCGCTGGTGTGCCCGATAAGCAAGCTCTTCGGGCGTGCGGAACAGGCACTCGGACGACGCGACGCCGCAGCTCGTCTCGCTGGTGCGCCGCCGGTACCCGTCGAGCAACGTCACGGGCCACCCGTCCCCGTCCTCGGGCGCTGGCAATTCCCAGATCACCAGAACGAGCCATTCGTCCTCGAAGTCGAAAACCGGCTCAACAGCGAAGTAGCGTACGCACGCCTCGTCGCCCTCGGATTGCAGGGCTTGATTCAGATTCTCAAGTTATCTCGTGTATAGTTGTTTATACTAATATGTCCATTCTGAATGACTCGCCGAGAGGCACAACGCAGCGCCTCCTGCCCGAGCCAGTTGTCCTGAATGGGGAATTCGTTGCCGATATGAGGCCATGGCCTCGAAGATCTCGTCGGCGGTCTTGCGCCACACGAATGGGCAGCGATTCAGGGATTGGCTACAATCGCCCAGATGGCAGTGACGAGTAACGTGGTGTTAGCGGCCGTCACGAGCATCGTGCTAATCGGGATTGGCTCATCCTGCGCTTCCGGATCGCCAGAATACTGCTCGCACCTGCGGGCTAGCGACGAGGCGAAGGCTGCGGCGGATCGGCTTGAAGCTCGCTACGGCAGCAATACCGGCGACTGGCCAGCGGGCGACCTAGAACGATGGATCGAACTACAGGACACCGTGAGCAGCGAGGCCTGGGCCATTTGGGACACCGCGCCGGAATCGTACGATTGGGCCGACGTGCGAAGGGCGTGCCAATAGCGGCCACGCCAAGGCGGGGCTTGTAGCACCCCGCACACCCCGCTGTAACTTGGCGAAGAGAATAGATCTGTATTCGCTTTCCGGCATGACTCCATTCTTGCTTCCAAGTCCAGGAAACGCG
Source organism: bacterium (assembly GCA_026708055.1). Lineage (NCBI taxonomy): Bacteria > bacterium. Next base: position 15,945 of record JAPOVS010000002.1, read on the forward strand.
AGAGTCGCCAAGGCGACTAGGAGGGTGCGCTGATAGGCGCTGAACAGGGGAGTTGCTGTCCGGGCACAGTGGTGCGAATCGCGCCCCCGGAGACTGGATTCCATCTGTGAGTGTGGCATGACATTCGGGAGTCGCTGATTGGAATTCTCGGTCGGTCATGGCCGCCTATCCGCGAACGCTCTGAACCAGCCAGTCACGCGGAGCGACATTGAATGCCGGGTATGGCGTGCTCGACTTGTTGTCAGCCCAGGATCGTCGCGCATCTAGCGGCGCGGGTTGCGACGAGTTCCAGCAGTCGCTGCGGCAAGTCCGAGTTGATCCTCGCCACATCCTCCTGCTCGATGGCCTGCTCCAGTGCAGCGGGGATCTTCTGTGCGAGCTCGAGGACACGCTGGATGAGGCGCGTCCGGTCGAGGCGGAGTTCGTCGGCGGTCCGCTCCCATGCGCTGCGCCGGTCCGTGCGCCGCAGTCTGTAGTCCCCGCCGACCTTCATGGCCAGGCTGATCTTGTGGGTCCCGGAGTCGTCATAGGGGAGCATCGAGGCCACGTCGTAGAGCGGCGCGAGCCGGACACGGGTCCCAGCGAGCAGGAGGCAGTAGTTCTTGGCGTGGGCGTCGGTGCCGGCGATGACCCAGTTGAACGCCAGAGCGTCGGCAAAACGCCACACGTCGGCCTCTGCGGCGCCCCCGGAAACGCTGGATCGCAGGAGATCCGCGATCTGCGCGGGCGACGGCCCTCCGTCGGACTGGTACTTGCGGGCCGGATGCACCCCGAGCGCTTGGCACAGATCCTCCTGATGGACGCGGATGAGGCCATCGGCGGCGCGCACCCGGTCGAACCGTTCGAGAACGATGGCGGTCTGGTCCTCGAAGATCATCATCCTGCTGCGAGCCGCGTGCAGTCCAGCGATGTCGGCGCAGCGCAGGCAAAGGTGCTCGTTGAGGTCCAGGTGGCCGAATCCGGGCATGGCTGGCTTCAGGATGTGCGACGTGGCTGCGGCCCCCGTCGGTACGCCCCAACGGCCGTCGGAGAAGTACAGCGCTGTCTTGGCCTGCGCGCCGCCGAGGCTGAACCGTCCCGAGAAGTCGGGCCCCAGCCAGGAGGTGGCGTCCGCGCGCAGCGATCGCAGGCGTTGCGCCACCTGCGCCTCACTCTGCTGCGTCACGTCGCCGCCCCGGCTGAGGAGGTCCGCCAGTTCGTTAGGCGGACAGAACTGGACGGCCCCTGCGCAATCTCGACCCACGGGCGTTGCGAGCAGTGGGAACGGCGAGGCTACCGACACCCCGAACCGACGCCCCCAGTGCGCCAGCACATCGGCGTTGTCCGGCAGGAGTCCCCATAGCCAGGGCGCGATACGAGCGTCGCCGTGGCGGCGGACGGCCTGAGGCATAGACACCGACAGCGGGGTCGCCGCGGGATCGATGCCGGTGTCGTAATCGAAACGCAGTGCGCCGCCTGCGGTGCGCTCGATCCGCCCGACCGGACGGCCTTCGAGTAGCACGATCAGCGCGTCAGCAGGCATCAGCCGACCAACTCCGCCAGCAGGGCGTCGATGTCGACGCCGCGGCCATCGGCGGACCCGGGGGCGTCCACCAGGGCGACTGCTAGGTCCAGAGCGCTTACGACCAGCAGCACGCGGCCGACCTCTGCGGTGCGCTTGCCTCTCTCCACCTCCGAAAGCCAAGGGCGGCCCACGCCGGCCCGCGCCGCCAACTCGGCCTGCGACAGGCCTCTGTCCTGGCGCGCCCGGCGGATGGCGGCGCCCAGATCCCGACTGGTTTGCAAGGGTCGCATTCGTGCCTCCGGTCGCCGCGGACTCACCGGCAGCCGCCAGCGAGTGTCTCTGTTGAGAGACAGAAGAGTGCTGTCTCCGTACAGAAACAAACTGTAACTGTCCCTGTTCGGAGACACGGCATTTGTGCGGGCGACTCGCGGAGGGTGTCTTCGCCGGAGACGCCCGCCGGCCCGCCGCACGCGGCCAACACGGCCGCGTCAGGGGCGCCGTGTGCGGCGGCGCTACAGGCCGAGCGCCGAACGGGCCGACTGCGTTACGGGCCCAGGCTGGTGATGGGGAGGACGGTTATGCCGTCGGGGCGGTCATAGGCGTAGCCCGTGGCGCCGATGACGGCAAGTTTGGCGGGAGGGCCGATGCGGTCGGTATCGACCCTGTCGCGCAGGCGCAACAATGAGCGGGCCTCCCACGTCTTCCCGCAGCCCCTCGGCCCTTCGATCACCACCGCAGGCACGCGCGCCAAGGCCTCGGCAATCACCGCGTCGGCCGCTCGCGAGCGGTATCCGGCCGGTGCAAGCGTCGGTTCCACAAGCTGTCCACTCGTCGCCGTCGCCAGCAGTCCTACAGATCGTGACTGAGTTAGCCAACAGTTTATGACGGCACTGTCCTACAGAATGCAGGCACGCTCATGCCCCCCACACCACCGCCGCCCGCATCCGCGAACGGGTAACGGATTCCGGAGGCCGCCCAGCCGTTCTAGCGCCTTCCTGCAAGTGGCGCAAATTTTGGCCATACAATGGTCATATCGGCGTGAGGAAGGGAGGAGCCTATGCCACAAGTGCAGGAGCCGCTGCCCGAGACCATGCCGGCGGGCGAGTTCAAGGCAAAGTGCCTGGCGATCATGGATCGTGTCGCCGAGACCGGCGGACAGGTCATCATCACGAAGTACGGCCACCCGGTGGCGGCGCTCGTGCCCTGTCCCCTGCCAGCGGCCGGCGTCCCCGAGTTGTGGGGATCGTGCAGGGGTGAGATCACCGTCAGCGCCGATCTGACCGAGCCGACCGGCGACGGCGACGAGGACTGGATCGGTGAGTGGGAAGCGGAGTGGGACGAGCTCCTCCCCGAGTTCCCGGAAGCCGACAGCGACACCGCGCCAGCCTCCTAGTGCTGCTCATCGACACCCATGTGCTGCTGTGGCTCCTCGCCGGTGACGCGCGTCTCCACGCCAATGCCTGCGACCTCATCCAGGACGAACTCCGGCGCCAGCGCCTGTTCGTGTCGTCCGCCTCCTACTGGGAACTGGCCCGACTGGTGCAACTCGGCCGGATCGACCTCGGCTGCGACCTGCGGATCTGGCGTGCCCGCCGCAGCGACGCCGGCATCGGGGAGATCCCGCTCGACTCCGAGACACTCATCCTTGCCGAGGACCTGCGCCGGGAGGGCGCTCCGAACGACCTAGCCGATCGGCTGATCATGGCGGGCACCATCTCACGGCGTGGGCGACTGGCCACCGCCGACCGCCAGATCCTCGCCTGGGACGGAACCCTCGAACGCGTCGACGTCAGGCGCTGACGTCGCGCTCCCGCTTCAAGTGCCGCGGCAAAAAGCGGACCGCGGTATGTGAGAGACGCAGCCAACAGATTGGGAGACGGCTGACCTCTGCAGTTCTTCGAACAGATAAGGAATGCGTATGTCTCCGAACAGGAACAAACTGTAGCTGTCCCTGTTCGGAGACACGGCGTTGAGTGCGGGCGCCTCGCGGAGGATGTCTTCGCCGGAGACGCCCGCCAGCCCAGCCGTACGCGGCCAACACGGCCTCGTCGGGGGCGCCGTGGACATAGAGGCGTACCGCTCGGAGGCCGCTGAGGCGGTACGCGGCCAACACGGCCTCGTCGCGGGCACCGTGTGCGGCGGCGCTACAGGCCGAGCCCGGGCGGCGAGGTTGCTGGCGTCGGGGGGGTGACGAGTTCGGCGTCGACGGCGGCGTACAGGTCGAGGACCGCGGGCGCGGCGAACACCCGGTACCGCTGGCGGCCCACGTTGCGCTGAGCGAGGACGCCCGCCTCGACCAGCGTGTTCACCGCCGGTCCGACCCGGCTGGGGTTGACGCCGAGGCGCCGGCTCGCCGAGTCGACGGACAGCACCGGCGAGCCGGGCAGGATGCGCAACAGTCGGGCGACGCTGGAGTCGGCGCGCACCGCCCCGACCTCGGCACGCCACTGCTCCTGCAGGACGGCGATGTCGTCGCCGTAGGCGAGCGCCCGGTCAGCGGCTTGGGCCATCGCGGCGTCGAACAGCCACAGCCAGTCGACGACCGCGGCCGCCCGGTCGGGGCTGTCGGGCGGGCCGACGTGCGCGCACCGCTGCAGCGCCGCCACGTACTCTTCGGCGCGGCGGGCCAACACGACACTCACCGGAGGCACGAATCGCGGCGCTAGGCCGCGGCGGGCCAGCACCACATGGACCAGCGCCCGGCCGGCGCGGCCGTTGCCGTCGCCGAAGGGGTGGATCATCTCGAACTGGGCGTGCGCCAACGCGGCCTGCAGCAGCGGCGGGTGCTCGTCGCCGTTGACGTAGTCGATCAGGTCTTCCAGCAGCTCTGGAACCGCCTCGGACGGAGGGGAGATGAACCGCGCCCCGATCGGCGTGTACTCGCTGCCGCCGATCCAGTTCTGGCGGACGCGGACTTGGCCGCCCCACTCCGGGCGGGGCGAACGGCGCATCAACGTGCGGTGCACCTCCAGCAGGTCCTCCAGCGAGAAGCGATCACCGCGGCGGGCGGCGCGCACCGCGGCGGCCATCGCCAACACGTTGGCGGCGACCTCCTCGGCGAGGCGGTCGCCGGTGTCGGCCTCTCGTTCGATGGCCGCGGTGGCCACCGCCAATCGATCCGCCGACACGCCCAAGCCCTCAATCCACGACGACCCCACCGACTCCGCCCGCAGCAAGAACCGGCCCAAGCCTTCCAGATCCAGGCTTCGCCGGCCGTTCAGAGCGCGCACCGACGCCTCCGCCTCAGCGAGGTTGCCGGCCAGGCGGGCCGGGATCGCAAACTCCCAACCGCACAGCCGGTCCGGCACGAACGCGTCATAGTGCCCCGCCAAGCGGTCCGCCCGCCGCGGCCCCTCGAACAGCGGCGACCAGTAGCCCTGCACCAACTCACCCAACGCTGCGCCCCCTTTGAGTGCCAAACCGCGTGCAACAACAGTTTAACCGTCGGTTTATCCATAACTCGTTGATCCGAGGTGGCACCACGCCCGACTTGTCCCGGAGGAGAGGTGAGGGTCGCGAGCGTTGACGGCCTCGTCGCCGCGCGCCTCGAAGATCCCCCTGAAGAGCGCCGAACGGGCCGACTGCGCTACGGGCCGAGGCTGGTGATGGGGAGGACGGTTATGCCGTCGGGGCGGTCATAGGCGTAGCCCGTGGCACCGATGACGGCGAGTTTGGCGGGAGGGCCGATGCGGTCGGTATCGACCCTGTCGCGCAGGCGCAGCAATGAGCGGGCCGCCCCCTCGACCGCGTCGGGGCCGCCCAGTTTGACCTCGGCGGCCAGCCAGGTTCCGTCGCGCGTCTGGAGGATCACGTCGACTTCCAACTTAGTGTCATCGCGGTAGTGGTACACCGCAGCGTCGTTGACTCCGCCGTAGACACGTAGGTCGCGCACCACGAGCGACTCGAACAGGAAGCCCACAACGCCGAGTTCTCGCAACAGCCGGGAGGGGCCGGCACCCATGGCGGCCGCGGCGAGGGAAGGGTCCACGAAATGCCGTTTCGCCGCTCCCCGCACGGCGGCACGGGACCGCAGGTGTGCCGGCCACTGCGGCACGTCCTCGACGACGAAGAGCCGTTCCAGAGACCGCAGGTACTCCGTGGCCGTGGTGCGGTTGAGGGAGCGAGGGCCGGCGGCGTCGGCGGCAAGCGTGCTGAACGAGGCGGTCGCGGCGACGTTGCGTCCCAAGGACGTGAGCAGCCGCCGCACGCCTGCAGGGTCGCGGCGGACCCCGTCGACGGCGGAGATGTCGGTCCGGCAGATCTCAGTGAGGTAGTCCTCCAAGGCTCGCTGGGCGGTGCTCGCCGGCATCCCGAGGTGGCGGGGCCAACCGCCCCGGCAGATGGCATCGACGATGTCCTCGACGCCGGCGTCGGGGCGCGGCGCGGCGATCCTCTCGCCTCCCAGCAGCGCGCCCAGCGACACGTCACCGGTCGACTCACCGGTCTCGAACAGCGACATGGGCCGCAGGCGCACGCGGGCCATCCGACCCGCACCCGAGTGCCTCGTGTGGTCGTCAGGCGGAACGGCCGAGCCGGTGAGGATGAAGCGACCCCGCCGATTCGTCTCGTCGCAGGCATGACGCGCCTGGTTCCAGATCTCCGGCGCCAACTGCCACTCGTCCAGCAGGCGCGGCTCGGCGCCATCGAGCACGAGATGCGGTGCCACCACGGCGAGCGTTCGGGCGTTGACGTCGCCGTCGAAGAGAACTTCGCTCCGCGCTGCGTTGCGGGCCGCCCACGTCTTCCCGCAGCCCCTCGGCCCTTCGATCACCACCGCAGGCATGCGCGCCAGTGCCTCGGCAATCACCGCGTCGGCCGCTCGCGAGCGGTATCCGGCCGGTGCAAGCGTCGGTTCCACAAGCCGTCCAATCGTCGTCGTCGCCGGCTATCCTACAGATTGTGACTGAGTTGACCAACAGTTTATGACGGCACTGTCCTACAGAATGCAGGCACGCTCACGCCCCCACACCACCGCCGCCCGCATCCGCGAACGGGTAACGGATTCCGGTCAGGGTGCCGTCGCCGGCGTTTCGCCCAGCCGATGCCGCAGCAGCGCCACGAGCAGGGCGCCGGTGATGGCGCCGTAGACGGCTCCCAGGACGGCCCAGCCGGCGACGCCCTCGGTGACTCCCGCCGTCAGGCCGGCCACGATCCAGCCCACGGCGCCGGCGAGCACCCACCGGCCCGCCCGGGCGAAATGCGGCCGGAGCAGGCGCCACTGCAGGTAGCCGACCGCCGTCCCGTACAGGACCGCCGCCGAGACGCCCGCAACGTCGGCGCCGAACGCCCGACCCGCCTCGGCATCGCCCACGGCGCCCGCCGCCAGGCCCGCCAGGATGCCCGCGAGGATGCTGGCGACCGCGACGACGGCTCCCCCGACGATGCCGGCGCCAACCCAGCGGCCCGACCGGCCGACATGCCGCCGCAGCGCCGGCCATTGCAGCACGGCCGCCGCAGTACCGCCCACAGTCACGGGTGCGAGCACCGTGATGCCCCCGGACGACCCCACGAGCGATTCGGTGAGACTGCCGACGGAGAAACCGGCCGCGCCGGCCAGGATCCACCAAGGCAACATCCACCAGTTCACGGGGGCCATTCGTCGCACGGCTGTCAAGTCTGGCGTCTCCCGCGTCCCGACCCTCGACCGCCGGCGGCGAGCGGGCCGTTCCACGACCGCGGCCTCAGCGACCGCGGTCCCTATTCCGACCATGGTCTATTCCGGCCATGGCGTGCACACCACTTGGGCAGCAACGTGACGTCGAGCCGCACCAGGACCGTCCACGCGCTGTGTTAGCTTGCCGCGAGTTCTTGTGATCGCTTCGTTTGGGGGTGATTCGACCGTGGACCGAGCGCCATGATGCTCATATCGATACAGAACAAGTTTCCCCACGGGAGTCTGCTGGATCTGAGCGACCAACTATCGGAGGACCAGGTCCGCCACGCCGTCTCGATCGACTACCGGGATCCCATTGTGGCCCTCGTCCTCGGACTCCTCTTCGGGCCCCTGGGCGTGGATCGGTTCTACAACGGTGACGTCGGACTCGGGCTCGGCAAGCTGTTCACATTCGGCGGGTTCGGAATCTGGGCCGTCGTCGACCTGTTCCTCATCATGAACGCCGTGCGGAGGAAGAACCTGCAGAAGCTCCACACGGCCATCGGGATCGCACCGCCAACGGCGTAGGCACGCTCGTCCTGGCGGCGTGGCCACTGGCAGGCCGCCGGGGCCAGGATCGCTCCGCGACCGGCGTCGAAGCGCTCGCCTTGGCGGCGTTCGCCGCTTGCAGGCCGCCGGGGCACGCCGCCGACCACGTCGCTTGGATGTGACATCGGTCACACCCGATGGACGCTGGGGGCCCGGGCGGCTCAACAGCGGCGGTGAGTCTTCCTGACCTGGGGTTTTGTAGGTGCGAGCGCGCCCCGATCCAGCCAATCATCCGACCATTTTCCATCGAATCCGAAAATACTCATACTGACGTGGTTATTCAGTTATAGACAAACTATAGTATAACTAGAAGTAATCAAGAGTGGCGCAGCCACCGCAGAGACGGCCGGGCCACTCGGGGGAACGTAAGAGCGGAGGTGATGGGCAGATGGACGGCGATCGGAAGCGCAACGCACGGGCGAGTGCCGGCGCTGCGGTTTCCAAGTCAACCGGCGCCGGTGCCGGCGCTGTACTTCCTGGGTCAAGCAGCGCCGATCTGGCTGGCTGCGACCGGGTGGGTGTTGCACGGGTCCGTGAGTGGGCGGTGCTGGGCGAGTGGTTGGCGTCGCCCCCGCCGCTGCTGCACAAGGTCGACCTGGAGGTGTTGCGGGAGCGACTGGTGTTCATGGGGCGGGCGCGGGCCTCTCTGGCGGCGTTGGAGGCCGACGTGGTGGCCGAGGTGGCTCGGCGGGAGGGCGACGCCGCCGCCGAGGAGACGCTGCGGCGCACTCAGAAGCGGTCCCGGGCCGGTGCCCGCAAGGCCGTCAAGGTCGCCGCGCAACTGGAGTGGGCGCCGCGGGTGGCGGGCAAGCTCGCCGACGGCGCCATCACACCCGAGGCCGCCGGACTGATCCTGGATGCGGCGGGTGAGACGCCGGTGGACCACGGTGTCCTGCTCGAAGCCGCCGAGGAAGAGCCCGACGACCTGTTCCGCAAGACCCTCAAGGAGCACGTCAACGAGCGCACCAGCGAGCAGGAGCTCGAGGCGCGCCGGGAGGGTCAGCGGCGCCGGCGCCGCGCCTCGATCAGCGAACAGGCCGACGGCATGTTCCACCTGTTCGCCCAGTTCGATCCCCTCACCGGCAATCAGGTCCGCAACGCCCTGTTGGCCAAGGCCGACGAGCTGTTCCGCAACGAGGACTCCAAAGACCGCCCGACGTCGCCGCAGCGGTTTGCTGATGCGCTCGCAGAACTCGTCTGCGACAGCGACGGCGCCGGCGCGCCGGCGGGTGTGGAGTTGATCGTGCTCGCCGACTACGACCAGGTGCACGACGAGATCGCCAACGCCCGCCTCGCCGACGGCACACGCCTCACCGAGGCCGAGGCTCTGGCAATCGCCTGTGACGCCAAGATCCTGCCGGGCATCTTCAACAAGCACACCGGCAACGCCCTGCTGGGCCGCTCCCAGCGCAAGATCCCCAAATGGCTCCGCAAGCAACTCATCGCCCGCGACGGCGGCTGCATCGGCTGCGGCGCCCACCACAAGATCTGCCAGGCCCACCACATCCGCCACTGGAAACACGGCGGCCAGACCACCCTCGAGAACACCTGCCTCCTCTGCTGGCGCTGCCACCAAGTACGAGTCCACCAACACGGCGAAGAAGTCACCCGCCGCCCCGACGGACGACTCACCCTCGCGCACCCCACCGACGACTCGGGCACCGAGCCGCCCACGCGCCCGCCGCCACACGACCGCCACCGAACCCACCACACAGCGATCGCCGTCCGGGCCCTCACCTGACCGGGCAGCCCCTCACGCCAGGCCTCCCAACGGTCGGCAGACCCTCGGTCGCTATAGTGGCCGCGCCGCCGGCGGAAGGGGTCCCCGATCGTGGCTGAATCGCTCGGTATCGACCACCTCCTCGAACTCTCCGGGACCGAGATGATCCTCGGATTCCTGACCCCGCTGTTCATCTTCGCGGCGTTCTTCCTGGCACAGGTCCTGCTCCCGGCGATCCGGGTGCCCGGCTACGCCATTGATCCCGCGACCGGCGAACCCCGGAGATACCGCCTGAACGGCCTGCTGGTCTTCGCCATCGCAATCGTCGTGTGGGCCGTCGGGTTCGCCGGGCTGCCGCGCGACTGGTTCTACCGGTCCTCTCTGTACGCCGTGGCGGGCGGCACCGGCCTGTGCGCCCTCATCGCGGTCGCCGCGGTGTTCAGCCAGCCACGGGGCGACTCGAGGAATCCCCTCTCGGGACTGTGGGCCGGGCGCACCCGGGAGCTGTCACTCTTCAACAGCCGCTTCGACCTCAAGATGTACACCTATGTCGTCGGCGGGGCGATGTGGGCGCTGAACGCCCTGTCCGGCGCCGCCTACCACCACGAGCGCTTCGGCGACGACGCCAACCCGGGCGTCTACCTGTACGCGGGGTTCCTGACGTTCTACGTCCTGGACTACTTCGTCTGCGAGCGTGTCCAGCTCTACACCTACGACATGATGCACGAGCAGGTCGGCTTCAGGATGCTGTGGGGCGGCCTCATCTTCTACGGGTGGCTGTTCATCCTCCCGCTGTGGGGCATGGCCGCCCACCCCCACCCCGGCATCTCCCCCGCCTGGACGCCTTTCTGGCTCGCCGGGACCGCCGTGCTGTTCCTGGCGGGCTGGGGCATCTCGCGCGGCACCAACATGCAGAAGTACACCTTCAAGCGCTGGCCCGACCGCAAGTTCATGGGGATCATCGAGCCCGAGCACATCCAAGCCGGCGAGCGCAAGATCCTGGTCAACGGCTTCTGGGGTGTCGCCCGCCACTTCAACTACATGGGCGAGTGGACCCTCGCCCTGGCGATCGGCCTCGTCTTCGGCCACCTCGACATTCTCTGGGCCTGGACCTACACGATCTTCATCCTCGGATTCTTCACCTGGCGCCAGATCGCCGACGACCAGCACTGCGCCGAGAAATACGGCCCCGAGAAGTGGGCCGAATACCAGGCACGGGTGCCGTACCGGATCTTCCCCGGCGTCTACTGAGACCGACTCCTGCCCAGGTGGCGGCCACTGGGAATCGTCGGCGACGGCATCAGCATGACCTTCGGCGGCCACGAGCCGATCACCGCGCCGGTCGCCGGGGTGACGCGTCGGCACAGATGGGGGCAGTTCGATTCCCCCGAGTGGAGGTGAGCGGACTCGAACCGCCGACCTCTTCGTTGCGAACGAAGCGCTCTAGCCAGCTGAGCTACACCCCCGAACGGGCTACGGAGTGTACCGGCGGCCGCCGGCGCTGCTGCGCCGGGTCGGCCCCGGTGGCGCCGCCCCTAGCCTGCTGCGGGTGCGCCGGATACCCGATCTCTGGTGGAACGTGCTCGGCTACAGCCTCTGGGCGGTCGGGTGCCTGCTGTTCGCGGTCGCCGCAGCCCGCGACGGCGACCCCGTGTCGCTGATCGCCGGTCTGATGTTCCTGGTCGGCGCCCTCGTCGTCATCGGGCCGCTGGTTCGGGCCTCGCGGCGCCACGAGCGGGACGGCGACTGAGCAGCTCCGGCACCGCACGGCGCCGTGTGGAAGTGCGCGGCGCCGGGTCAGGGCCGGCCGCGCGACGATGCGAGGAAGCTGACTGCGGCTTCCTCCGCCGGGGACTGCGGGCGACCCCTGTACGGATCCGCCGCCGTCCTGGCCGAGGCGATGTCGGTGACCTTGGCGTGGCGCTCCAGGACGCGCCGCTGCCGGCGGGCCAGAGCGCCGACGTATCCCACGAGCAGGATGTCGACGAGCACGTGGACCGCGATCATGGCGCCGGCGGCGGTGAGGACCGCCACCACCAGCGTCACGATGGCGACAGCCAGGAGGCCGATGAAAATGTTGCGGCGGCGCACGCGGGCACGCTCGCGCTGACGCCGGGCCAAGCCGTCCCGATCCACGCCGAGGCCCGGAGGAACCAGACCGGGACGGCGCGGCGCGGAAAGCTGCACCACGCTCGTGAGTGGAACGACATTGTTGTAGCGGGAGGAGCCCGAGAGAAGCGGCGCGCCCGACGAATACTTGCGATCAGTCTGATAACGGGAAAGGCGTCGTAACCCACTTGGCGCGAGGACGGCCAACCACACTGCTGCGAGGATCAGGGCTGTTGTCACGAGAGTAGGCACCGGGTGTCCTACTACAAGTATGTCATTTGGCGGATCCGTAGTTGTGGATATCTCGCTTCTGCTCATTGCGTCCCGATGTGCGAGGTCGTGAGCGAGGGGCCCGGTCCGCGACTCAACCGTTGGCGAGCACCGGAGAAACTATCGCGCGAGAACTTCCCCCATCGGCGGATTTCCCGCACAAGAGTTGGAAAACAGCCACGTCAATGGGGATTTCGTGGGGATTTGCCCGTGGTCGCGAGCGTTGCCGCGGCAGGCGCCGGGATTCCCCCGCCCAACCGGGGGCCGACGTTCAGGTGATGCCGTCGCGGTGGTAGGTCCCCGAGCGCCCGCCGGTCTTCTCCCAGAGGCGCACGTCGCTGATGACCATGGAGCGGTCCAGCGACTTGCACATGTCATAGATGGTCAGCGCCGCCACCGTGCAGGCGGTCATGGCCTCCATCTCCACGCCGGTGCGGTCCAGCGTCTCGACCTCCGCCTCGACGTCGATGTGGCTGTCCTCGATGCTGAAGTTGACCAGCACCGACCCCACCAGCAGCGGGTGGCAGAGCGGGATGAGGTCGGGCGTGCGCTTGGCGGCCTGGATGCCTGCGACCCGGGCGACTGCCAGCACGTCCCCCTTGCCGATGGCGCCGCGGGCCACCGCCGAGGCGGTCTCGGAGGTCATGTTCACCCTCGCCCGGGCGATGGCGCGCCGGTGCGTGGGTTCCTTGGCCGAGACGTCCACCATGCGCGCCCGGCCCAGCGGATCGAGGTGCGTGAACCCCAGATCGCTCATTGCGACGGACCGAGCGGCGGCCCTCAGCCGCCGATCTGGGACATCGACCGGGCGGGGCGGACGAAGTGCACCTTGCCGATGCTGTGGCCGGCCCACTTCTCCCCCACCGCGCCCCGCACGATGTCAGCCAGCTCGTCGTCGCCGGCACCGCTGCGCAGCGGGCCGCGCAGGTCGTACTCCTTCAGACCGAAGAGGCAGTTGCGGAACTGGCCGTCGGCGGTCAGGCGGATGCGGTCACAGGACCCGCAGAACGACCGGGTCACGCTGGCGACGACGCCGAAGAACCCCTGCCCGTCGAGGTAGCGGAAGCGGCTGGCGGGCTCGGAGCCCTGCCGGTGCGCCTCGAACGGGTGCACCGCGCCGATGCGCTCGGTGATCTCCGCGAGCGAGACGACCGAGCCGGCGCGCCACCCCTCCTCGGCGTCCAGCGGCATGTACTCGATGAAACGCACCTCGACGCCCTTGCGGCGCCCGTACCCGGCGAAGTCCAGGATCTCGTCGTCGTTCTGGCCGCGCATGACGACGACGTTGACCTTCACCGGGTCGAGCCCGGCGGCCAGGGCGGCGTCCACGCCGTCGAGCACCCGGTGCAGATCGTCGCGCAGGGTCAGCTCGCGGAACCGCTCGGCGCGCAGCGAGTCCAGGGAGATGTTGATCCGGCGCAGGCCGGCGGCGGCCAGATCCTCGGCGAGCAGACCCAGCGTGGCGCCATTGGTCGTGAGGGCCAGATCGGTCCCCAGCGGTGTCAGCATCGCCACCAGGTCCGCCAGGCGAGCCCGCACCGTGGGCTCGCCGCCGGTGAGGCGGATGCTGTGCACCCCGAAGCGCTCGACGAGCAGGCGGGTGACGCGCTCGATCTCCTCGAAGGTCAGCAACTCCGACCGGGGCAGCCACTCCAGCCCCTCGGGCGGCATGCAATAGGTGCAGCGGAAGTTGCAGCGATCGGTGACGGAGATCCGCAGATCGCGGTGCACCCGACCGAAGGTGTCGACGAGTTGCTCCGCCATCCCCTCAGACTACCGGAGCCTCCGGCTGCGATGCCCATCGCCCCGCCAGCACGCCCGCGCCAAGGGGTCGCTCCGTCACCGCAGCCGGCCCCCGAACTCAATCCTGACGGCGCGCCTCGTGCAGGCGGATGAGTTCGACGGCATCGCCGCGGTCGGCGCCGTGCCCGTCAGGCAGGACCGCCAGGCCGTTGGCGGCTGCCAGGGACGAGAGCTGGTGCGAGCCCTGACCGCCGGCCGAGCGCACCTCGTAGCGGCCCCGGCGGTACGACCAGACCACGCGGGCGAAGTGGATCTTGCCGTCGGGATGGCGGCGCAGCGGGGCGGCGGCGGTCGCCTGCACGCGGGGGCGGTGCAGTTGGCTGTGTCCCATCATCCGCCGCAGGGCCGGGCGCGCCAGCAGCTCGAAGGACACCATGGAGCTGACCGTGTTGCCCGGCAGGCCGAACACCGGCGTGCCGCCCACCAGCCCGAAGGCGAAAGGCTTGGCCGGCTTGATGGCCACCTGCATCCAGGACATCTCTCCCATCTCCTCGAGGACCACCTTCACGCAGTCGTAGTCGCCCATGCTGACGCCGCCGCTGGTGAGGACCGCGTCGCACGTCGCCGCGCCGCGGGCGATGGTGGCCCTGATGACCTCGGGCTCGTCGCGCACCAACCCCAGGTCGACGCCTTCCAGCCCGGCCTCGCGCACCAGGCTGAGCAGCGAGTAACGGTTGGAGTCGCGCACCTGCCCGAGCGCCAGCGGCTCGGAGCTGTCAACCAACTCGTCACCGGTGGATATGACCCCCACGCGGGGGCGGCGAACCACGCTGATCGCATGGATGCCCAACCCGGCCAGCACACCCATGTGGGCCGGTTGCAGGACCTCGCCGGGCTCGAAGACGACCCTGCCCACCTCCAGGTCCTCTCCCGCCCTGCGGACGTGGTTGCCGACCGGGACGCTGACCTCGGCCACCATCCGGCCGCCACCGTCGAGCGCCCGGGTGCGTTCCACCATGATCACCGCGTCGGCGCCGGGCGGCATGGGGGCACCGGTCATGATCCGCACCGCCTGGCCCGGCCCCACGGCCACATCGGGCGCCCTCCCGGCTGCCAGCGTGTCCACGACCTCCAGGGTCACCGGGGCCGCCGCGGTGTCCGCGGAGCGGACCGCGTAGCCGTCCATGGCCGTGTTGTCGAACGCCGGGACCGCCTCGGCGGCGGCGACCGCGCCGGCGGTCACGTGGCCGAGAGCCTCGACCAAAGGGAGCGTGAGCGTCGGCAGTGGTGCGCAGCGGTCGATGACGACCTGCTGCGCCTCGGCGAGGGGGATCACGAAGTCGTGGCCTGCCGGCGCGTGAAGACGTTGGGGAGCCTGGCTTCCTCTCCCCTGGCGAGCCGCACGATATTGCGCCAGTGCATCGCCACGATCACCAGCGCCACGGCCGCCAGCATCACCGGCTCCCACCACCCCACCGAGCCGAGCACCACCTGGATGCCGACGCCGACCGGCAGCAGCGGGACCGCCACGAGCGAACCCACCGACGGGCGTCCCGACCACTTGGTGACGATGAGGAACAGCACGACGGCGCCGAGCGCGGCGAACGACCACATCGCCAGCGACACGCCGCCGTAGGTGGCCACGCCCTTGCCGCCGCGCAGGCGTCGCGTGAGGGGCGCGATGTGGCCCAGTACCGCCGCCACGGCGCAGCCCATGGCGACCGGCCGCCCGGCCAGCAGCAACGCCACCAGCGTCGGGGCCAGACCCTTCACCAGATCGCCGAGGAGGACCAGGGCGCCGGCGCCCCGCCCGGCTACCCGGTACATGTTGGTCGCACCGGGATTGCACGAGCCCTCGTTCATGGGGTCGTGGCCCACGAGGCGACCAACCAGGTGCGCCGTCGGGAAGGTCCCCAGCAGGTACGCGAGGGGGACCAGCAGCCACCATGCACTCATGGCGACATGTTAGATCAGTCGGTCCTCCCCGTCACGGGCGAGGTGCGCCGGGGCGCTTCGGGTTACCGGACCGTCGCCGGGTCCCCGCATCGGGCCGCGGGCGTGGCGCCGAGCGGCCGTCGCT
>JAPOVS010000003.1 GCA_026708055.1 bacterium
GACCTCGGCATCACCCACCAACACGGCGCCTTCACCCTCCACACCGCCCACTGACGCCCAAAAGCACCGCCGGCGCCCCCGCCCCGCACAAGACCCCGCCCAAACCGACCCCCCGACACCCGCCGCCGCCCCAAGCCCCGACACCGACCCCACTTGCTCAGCAGTCTCCTAGGCGGACTACGAGCCGACGACCCTCGTCATGACTAGCCCCTTTGACTCAAAGTAACTCTTCAGAGCTGTGTCGTATGCAGGTACTGATTCAAGATCAACAACTCTTGCGAGTTCGCGGCCAGACTCGGTCAGGGCGACCCCGTGCAACTTGAACTCCTGGCTCCGTTCCTGTTGCTCGGCAGCATCCAGTACCCACTTCTCGCCCTGATAAGTGAATGGCAGACGCGCGATCTGACCGGGAAGGTCCGGAACCTTTAGTCCGATACACAGCTGATAATCGAACCAAGAATTGTAGTCTGCGATGATTAGACCGTGCTCGTTGAGGACGTTTAGTTGGTCAAACGAGAGACCATATTCTCTGAGGGAGTTACTTCCTGCATTTCCATGCAGAGAAGGCGCTCGGGAGTCGAGAAAGTGGCCGTCCTGCCCCAATGAAACAGGGAGTGACACGAGCCGCCTAAACAAGTCTGCCGTTCGCTTGTTTAGATCCCTTAGGATAGCAAGGGAACGGATCGAAGTACTTCCTTGTCGGTCAGCCTCTCCAGCCAATACCTTCGCCCAGAGCAGCTGCATCTCTTCGGACGAGACATCCTGTACATAGTTGAAGAATCTAGCCGTCCAGTCATGGTCAGGTTCATGATCAGACACCTCCTCGTCGACTACCAAGTCAAGTGACTTCTGGACAACACTTGAGATATTCCGACAGCGTCTCTCCTCTTGGAACAAGACTTTCTGATCAATGATCTCCCCTATGTTCAGTTCGGTCTGCATAATCTGGCTATCTGACTCGACTAGCTTCCGAGCTTCCTCATGACCAGATGTGAGGATTGACAGAGCGCGTGACTGTGCCTCAGCGCGGACAGCGAGAACCTCTGCCTCACCTCGCGCTTCTATCATCTTGGCGTTAGCCTCCTTACGCGCCTTCCAACTTGACAGCATTGGTCCCGCTACACTGCCGATACCGCTAACGGCGTATTCGATAATCTTGCCCGCGGCTGGTATCCACTCCATTACTTACCTCTCACGCTGATCCAGTCTCGGTGACGATATCGTTCAGTCGGTCGGCACCATTTCGCCTGCCTAGCCACGCCCCTGAGGAATCCGCAGATTCAACTCCGCAGGTCGTCACGCAATTCCGTCACAAGAGCAACGAGATCGTCGAGAGTGCCTTTCTCGGCAACCCGTCGAACGGTGCGGCCGATTGCACCATCCTGATCGATCCACTTCCGCGCATACTTGAGTGCACTCTCCAACTCAATGCTGCTCAACGAAGTAGCGGTCGATCGTTTGCCGACATCGCTGAGGGATTCGGCTATTGGGTCGCGTTGAGTTGCGGTTCCCAGCACCGCTGGTGCGATAAGGGCGTTGCCAATCTTCGACGATCCCAGTTCCGGGCGGCGCTTGATGAGGAGTGTCTGCCCAAACTCGGTTCTGACCCATTGCCAGGCGAAGTCCTTGCTGGATGTCCACGACATGTCGGGCGGGAGTTTGGTCACGGTGCCGAGGCCCTCTACAGCCAGTTGGTCGTCGGCCCGCACCAGTGCGTCCGCTTGGGCCTGGGGGGCGGTCCAAGTCAGGATGTCCGGGTACGAGTGGCCGGCAGTTGTAGCTCCTTGCGAGACGGACACCAGCCGGTCGGCCTCGTGCAACAGGTAGTCGGTGTCGAGGGGTTTCTCCGGGGGTTCGGTCGCGACATCACAAGCCCCCAGCAGCGCTCCCGCCATCGTCGCGATTGTGTCGGTGTCGGTCCCGATCTCGTTCGCCGCGACCACAGCGGCGTCGTGGGGGCCCACCGCGGCCGCAGCCAGTGCGACTGCGGCGACGGGAGTGAGAATCCCGCTGCCCCGTTGCTCCTTGTCCCTAAGCCCGAGTCGGTCGGAGATTCCTCGGTACACGTCGGGAGTGCTTTCTGCGCCATTGGTGCTATCTGCCACTCGGCCGATCGCATTGCACAACTCATCGACGGTTCCTCGCCACGCGTCGCGTAGTCGCTTGCCGGTTTCCTGCTCCCAGAGGACGACCCAAGTGGGTCCGAGAGACCGGTGATCCTCGATCAGTGAGGGGGCGTCAGTGAGCCCGACGGCAATTGCCTCCCACCGATTGGGGTCGGGGACGGTCCCGTAGCGCAGGCAGTGCGCGAGGGTCGCCGCATGGAAGCACGCCCCGACGATGGCGCGAGGATGTCCGTGGGTGCAGACACTGTCGGTGATCACGTCGAGCATGTAGTCGCCATCAAGTTCCGATGAGGCCCACACGTGCGGCTGCACCCGCATCGCCGCTCCGTTCCCGCCGGCGTCAGCCCACCCTCGGAAGGTGTTGGCGTACCACAACACCTTCGGCTTGCCGAGATTCGCGGCCGCCGCCTTGGTGGCTCGGCCGCCGCCGAGGGCGTACGACCGCCAGATCGGCACTTCGACGCGCGCGAACGCCTCGACGTCGAAGCCATGGCAACCGATCGCCCGACTCACGGCCATCCGCAGTTGGGTGTCATCGGACCAGCAGCCGGCGGGCAACTCGACTTCGACTCCTCCACGCCCGCCGACCCGTCGCGTCCATGCCATGAGGCGGTCGAGGGCGGCCCCATGCGTCCTCCGGGCGAGAGCCTTCTCGGTGACGAGTTCGCTGATGAAACCGAGCGCGTCGGCGTAGGCGGCCCACAACATCGAGTTTCGGGTTCGCACCGTGCGGGCGTCGCCGCCGTGACCGCGCGCGTCGAACCAGGTCAATTGCTCGTGGGAGGGCCGATCTGTCAGCGTCATCGGAACGCCCCTGGTAATTCAGCGATCTCGGAAGGATGCGGAAAGGTGGCCTTAGCGGCGATCACGGCCTCATAGGTCTCCTCATCTCTCACGGTGACCGTGTGGAGATGGTCGAGGGACAGCTCGAACGGGTACAGAACCTCCGCCTGAGGGTCGGTGGTCCGATCCGACTCGTATGCGAAGCGGAAGTGGACGTCCCCGTAGTGGCCCCACGGCACCCTTTCGGCGAACATCTGCTCGAAGCCCTGGAGGCCGCCGCAGCGGTGGGCGACCTCGTAGGCGTTATTCGTCGTGCAGAACACCACACCGGGGTCACCGAGAATCTCCGGGTCGAACTCAAGGATCACCCACTGGGCGTCCGGGTGCTGCCGCTCGGAGAACTGGAACATGCGCCTGTTGATCGCTGTCACCGACATGTTGATGTAGTCGTGCCAGAGTACGTCACGACTCCTGTCCGGGGCGTTCTCCTCGGCGACGTACTGCAACCGTGTATCGCGCATCAGGTCGCGCCGGGCCTTGACAGCCGAACTGGCCAGAATCCCCTTCAGCCCAGGGATGCCGGTGAAGTGCACGATGCTGGTGATCCCACGAGCGACGGCAGCTTCGACGACATCCGGACACCAAGGGGCCTTGCGCACCTCGTCGGCGGTCTGCGGCATAGCCTCAGGCGCCCACGTCATGACGTGTCCACCTTGACCAACTCGTACGTGGCGGGATCGAGCAGCCCGATCAGCGAGGACTCCTCGCCGGGCTTGTAGCCGATCATGACCGACTCGCGGGCCCGGCCCACCGCCATCGCGAGCATGCGGCGGAGCCTGTCGAGGTCCGCATCGCCTTCCTCGGCACCATGCGGCGTGACCTGCCGACTGAGTCCGGGCACGAGAACGTGGTCGAACTCGAGCCCCTTGGCCGAATGGATGGTGCAGAGCGCGACGTTCTCCGGGCCGGAGGGCCATTCGTTCTCCCTGGTCAATTCGCAGAACGGGATCCCGCGCCGGCGCAGCACCCGACGGGCCTCATCGAACCAACCACCGCCAAGGGGTTGCAGCAACGCCACGGACTCGGTGGCGAGGTCGGCGGTCCGTTCGATCCGATCCAACATGACGCGGAGTTGCGCGCTGTACTTGCCAGCGACCACGACGGGCTTGATGCCGTCGCGACGGCACGCTGTGAAGTCGGGCAGCGTGCCGTCGTCCTCGACGGGGAGGCCCTCGACGAGCGGGTGGGCGAATGCGGCAATCGCGGCTGTGTTGCGATAGTTCTCCTGCAATCGGTAGATCATCCCAGGGCGTGCGTCGATCCCGACGTCAATCCACCTGAAGAACTGCGGGTAGATGCGCTGAACAGCATCGAGGACAAACGTGGTGTTGTGCGATTCGTCCAAGTGCTGAAGAATGGCCCGGACCTGGTTGGCGGAGAAGTCCTGCGCCTCATCGACGATCACGACGTCGTAGAGCCGGTCCGGTTCGGCGTCAGCAGCCAGGAGCGCCAAATCATTCCAGTCGATCTTGCCACGCTCGGCCTTTGCTGCCGCGTACGCCGGCAGGACGTGATCCAGCAGGCGCTGGCGTACGCGACGACGGACGCTGGGGGCGCGACCTCGACCCTCTCGAGCCACCTCGAGGTACTCCGAGACGTCCCCCGGCGCGAACCGACCCAGGACGTACCCAACCTCGTGCACGAAGAAGTCAAGACTCGCGGCTGGAACGAACTCCCGGAGGTGAGGTCGGAGAAGTGCCGAGGCCTCATTGCGCCCCAGGATGCTCACGTTGCCGACCAACGATCTTGCCCATCCAGAAAAAGTGCTGATCTCGAGATCGAGCGCATCATCGTCCGGTGCCGACTCGCGGGCGAGTGCGGCGATGTACCCCTCGAGGGTGCGGTTGAACGTCAGCACCAGCACCCGCACCGGCGCGTCGAATCCGTGGCGCTGTCGGCGATCCAGCCGAACCGCAATCTGCTCCCGCAACCGCAGCAGCGCGGTGGTCGTCTTCCCACTGCCCGCTGCACCCCGGATGATGCGGAACCCCGGCCTGACATCTGCGAGCACTCTCAACTGCTCGGGGGTCGGGGTGACAGAGCGCAGAAGCCGCATCTCGAACTCCGCAGGTTGTCGGCCCCACTGCCTGGGACCACGTGGCACCAATCCTATCGCACGCGTTTCCTATCGCACGCGTTGCCTGGGGCGAGGAGCGAGCGACGGCGACGGGCCGGTGGTGGTGGTGCTGCACGGGGTGTTGATGGGTGGCTACCTGGGGGATCGCTACCGCTGCGTCGTCCCGGAGTTGCCGTTCGGCGCGCACAGC
>JAPOVS010000004.1 GCA_026708055.1 bacterium
GAGGCTTGCTAACCTCACCAGATACCTCCGACGAACTTCCGGCTCAGGACACTAGTAACTCGTTACACTTTCCTAGCATCCAAGGTTCGATTGCGGGGCGGGTCGCCGATCGCGTCGCGGAGTTGCCGGAGCGGTCGTTTGTGGCGATTCGCGACGTAGACGGGTCGCTCAGCGCTGTTGAGTCGGCGTTCTCGCGCTTGGCTGCCGCCGGGGACGTCTTGCGTATCCGCAAGTATCTGTACTGGAAGGGGGCCACGACGGAGTTGGGCATGTCACCGCCCAGGGTCGAAGAGGTTGCTCTCGAACTCGGCGGGCCAGGCGCCGGACCCGCGGGGGTTGCGGCTGCACATTGGTTGGGCCTCACGTCGCAGGTGCCTTCAACGTTACTGGCGGCGGTGCCTGGCCGAGCTCCAAGTCCCTGCCCGGGAGTGCGTTTCACACAACGCCCAATCGATCGGCTGCTCCGTTCGCTCACGTCGGCCGAGGTGGCAGTGCTGGAGGTCCTGCGCGCTGGTCCCGCCGTCGTCGAGATCCCCTGGGAGGAACTCCCCGACGTGATCGCCGGGCTGGCGGCTTCGGGCAGCGTGCGCCTCGATGTCCTGGACGAAGCAGCAGCCACCGAACCGCATCGCCAGGCCCGCGCACGGTGGTCCGAGATCCGGGCACACCCAACGCTGACGCACAGCAGCCGCCGCTACACGAACGAGGCCATCCTGCTCTAAGCGGTCGCGGTCAAAGTCAAGTCCAGCTGCTCGATTCTGAGAGATTCGTTGATCATGCTCGACATACCCACGTCACTAGCGAGCGCTGATCAAATCGGTGCGGATCTCAACGGTCCGCCATTCGCAGGGAGCACCCGATGCGAATAGGCGTAGAAGGCTCCGGCGCGTGCTCTGCGCAGCGCACTC
Source organism: bacterium (assembly GCA_026708055.1). Classification (NCBI taxonomy): domain Bacteria; species bacterium. The sequence goes on from JAPOVS010000004.1 coordinate 909, forward strand.
ACCGGCAACCCAGACTTCGTCCAGCCCCTGGAATCTGATGGCGTCGATCGCCGCCGAGCGCCACGGCTGATCGCCCGGTGCGAACACCTCCTCAAGTTGCCATGCCGCCGGTCGGCTGTCCATCACGATGACGAGCCACCTCGGGCTCGGATAGCCGCGTAGTTGACCTCGCTCGGTCTTGGACTTGATTCTCTCCTGCACCGCTTCGACCAACTCGTCCACCGCTTCGGCCCAGCCCGCGTCTACCACCGCGACCCACGTCCGTATCCCGCCACCGGTGTCGCCTCCAGAAGGATCGCACTTGGCCACATATACAGAGTTCCAGTCTGGCCAAGCCGACCCGGCAAACTCCCGAAGCGGCTTCCCCAGCATTTCGTCAGCCTCAAGGTCCTGAGCCTCGAGGTTCTGGAAGACGGGCACTAGGTGATCAAGCAGAGCCTTGATATTCCGCCGGCGTTCCCGCGCCTCGCCCGAGTGGTCCGCCAGTACCACCCACCACTCACAAGCCAGTTCGGCCCTCAGCCACTGCTCGCCGTCGAACGAGTCGTACAGACGCCGCGCCGCCCCGTCTGTACTCATGGTGATTTCGACAGCGACGGTCCGACCGTCGCTTAGCTTCAGTTCGAGGTCTGGGGTCGGCTCACGGTCCTCAGGCAGCCAGCGGTGGCTAACGACGCTTTCAACCGCCCCGATCGTCTCGAGCGCGAATTGCTCCTCATCGCGCGGCTGTCGACTCCTCGCACCCATCGGCTTGAATCCTCCTTGAGTGCAGGTCGTCACGCGCGAACTCGCCCGCGGGCCGATCTCCGATCGTGAGCCGCTCGCCCTCGCGCTCCGAGACGCCAAGCGACAGCACCGAAGACGAACGCCAAGAAGAGCATCCAGGCCACGCCGAACGGAGTTCCGTTCTGCAGGCCATAGGTCAGGGCCGAGAGGACAAGCAGCGCACTGAGCACGTAAAGCGCGACGCGGATCCCGCGCCTGATGCCGGAAGCCGGTTTCGCTCCCGCCCCGGCCGGCGCCAGAGACGCCGAGGTGCCGGTGGGGGTGGGTGCCGCCGGCATCGCACGATCGCCATCTCGCTCCGGCACCCAGAGGTAGGTGCGCGGAGTGCCGACCTGCCGCGCGACAGGCAACGAGGGCAGCATGGGATGTCGCCACTTGGCAGCGGAGGGCGTGTTCCCCTTGGCCCTGTTGCAGTAGTCATGCGCCATTTGCAGGTTGTCGACGTGATGCAGCATCGATTCGAGCGTTCGCCCCGCGCGGGCGGAGCCCCTGGAGAAGTCAAAGAGGCCGAACTTCTTGGGGACGACGTGTTCGACCTGGCCTTCGGCGACCGGCAGGGACAGGCCGCAGAGACCGCACCTGCCCTCGTCCCGCGAGGCGACGTAGGCGAGAATCTCCGCACGGTCCCCACGATCCCAGCGGCCGGTGGATGGATGGGGACGCAGCGCAGCAGCACGGCGGCGAAGCACCATCGCATCTCGGGAATGGCGGAAGGAGTGGACGAACGGGTCGAAGCCGTAGGAGCGCTGCGCCCTCGGTGCGCGACGGGTGTGGCACCACGAACAGACGGGTCGGCGGGGCACGAGGACCGCAACCAGGAGGTTGTAGATGACAACCACGAGCCCTTCCCATGCGGGGCCCCGACGAACGGCCAGCCGCCACGCCGCAAAGGGCTTCGCCAGGTGGGTGGGCTCGTGCCCGCACCGCGAACATGTCGCAGTGGCTGCAGCGGGCATGGTGACTCCTCTCGCCAGTTCGACACGACCCTATTGACCCGGTGTGACAGTCATGAGTCCCCCGAGTTGCGTCGATCGGCGCCGGCGGCACAGGCTGAGTGGCGCACTCCGATGACGTCAGGGGCTTGACCGAAGGAGGGCCGATGGCCGTCGAAATGGCGATCTGGCGAATGACCGACGACGGGCCGCACCCGTTGGTGTCGTCGCCGCTGGACTCCGAGCAGCGCCTCGAGGACATGATCGCCGAGGATCCCCGCATGAGCGGAACCGATCTGCTCATCATCGCCAGGCAGGTACCCACCGGGTTCGGGGGATTCATCGACCTCCTCGCCCTCGACGCCGAGGGGCGCGTCCACGTCCTCGAACTCAAGCGTGACCGCACTCCTCGGGACGTCGTCGCCCAGGCGCTCGACTACGGGTCCTGGGCGAAGGATCTGAGCCTCGAGGAACTGGAGCAGATCTACCAAGACAACGGAGAGGGCGAGACGCACCTCGACGAGGCCTCCGCCGAGCACTTCGGCGGTCCGCTGCCCGACGGCGCCGGGGCCGACCAGCAGTTCACGATCGCGGCCTCCGAGCTCGACGCGACGTCGGATCGCATCATCGAGTCCCCTGCGGAGCCCGCCGACGCGCCGATCAACGCCGTCCTCTTCGGCCACTTCGCCGACGGCGGCCACGAGCACCCGGCCCCGACGTGGCTACTCGATCCCCACCAGGTCCAGGACAAGGCGGCTCGACCGTCGCGCCGCAAGCTCCGCCCATGGAACGGCCGGGACTTCTACGTGATCCTCGGTCGGGCCGAGCCGGGCGATCCCCGCTGGCCGATCGCCCACAAGTACGGCCTCCTCAACGCCGGCGGCGGATCGTGGTATTGGAAGCCGCTGCGCAACCTCGAAGGGGGACATCGGGTGTTCGCCTACGTGAGCGGAACCGGCTACATGAGCATCGGCCGCATCACCGGCAAGGTGATCCCCGCACGAGATGCCGAGGTCGAAATCGAAGGCCGACCTCAACCGCTCCTCGATCAGCCAGATGTGAGCACGGCGTGGAAGGAGGGCGCTGCCTCGGAAGACTCCAAGGTGACCGAGATGGTCGTGCCCGTGGAGTGGCTAGCCGCCCGGCCCGTCGAGGAGGCCTTCTGGGAGCAGGGACTCTTCGCCTCGCAGGTCACCGCCTGCAAGCTCCGCGACACCCACACAATCGAGACCGTCGAATCGGCATTCGGACTCAACCCCGAGGTCAGCTAGCTCGGGCGGTGCGCGGCTGAGGAACCCCATTGGGGGTCTTCGACTACCAATGTGACGGAAGCGTCAGTCGCCGCGGTCGTGTAGCCGGGCGCCTGACGGGATCAGAAGGCCTCATTCCCAACTCATCACTGCTGGCGAGGTCCCGCTGCTCCCGCCGGCGTTAGCTAACACTGAGGTTCTGAGTGTTGGATTGATCCGACCCAAGACTTGCGCAGGGTCCCCGGCCGCCATGTATTTCTACTAGCTTAGGTGAGCTATGAGCCCACAGGATCACCAAGACAGCGTACCATTCCCCGAGTCCCTCAAACAGGAATCACAGCTCAAATCCTTCTTGGAAGATGGCACCTACTGGACCGAGGTGTATCTATACGAAGGTCTCGCTGGGCGGGGGTTACATGCTGCGTTCACTCCTATCGCTTTGCGTGGCGAAGTGCTCGAACGCGAGATTTGGGAGAGCGCGATCGGCGATGGAGGGCCCGGCTTTGTTGTGTCTGGGGGTGACCAGATCGATTATTATCGACATGGCTGTCGTCACGATGACGCTCTACCAATTGTAATAAAGCATAGCAACTACGGAATTGGCCAACCAGTGCTGCCCGAAATTATTGAGGAATTCCGCCACCTAATGGAACTACGCCCTAACTTGGATCACACAGAATTCTACAGGCTGATGCCTGACGGAACCTTGGATCCAGCTGCTCTGGTATCTGAATCAAGCGTCAGAATACGCACCAAGTACCTTCGACAGTATCAGGCCGCCAGGCAGTTGGACCTTGTGCGCTACATTGACTCGAGAGTCTGGGAGATCGGAAATCACACTGCGGGCTTCACTGCGACATATGGCACTGATCTACGCGAGATCGTAGGACCAGACTATCGATTTCGCCTGTGGCCCTACTACGGTCAACCTCATCTCTTTCGCGACGCGACTGTGACCTTGCTCATGGGCAAGCGAGTCATCCCTGCACCTCCACGAGAAAAGGCGGGTATGTGGCCGTGGAATGAGCATGAAATAGAAGACTACCAGGACTTCAGCATCGGTGAAGATGAACTTGGAACGCCCATTACTCACACCTGCGATCCAGATTGTCTGGCGAACCATTTTGGCGCCAATCCTGGTGCTCCGCACTACCTGACGCCGGTATGGTTTCGTCCGGAGGTTCTGCAGAAGTACTATGCAGACTCCGAGAAATACGAAGTTACTGACGGGAACCTGTCGTGCGGCGCGCTCTGGAGCGTCCATATCGACAACGACAACAGCGACGGCTTCGTCATGGTTTGGTTGGGAGACCTAGGTGTGTAGTACGGGGAGGTTGTTCCCGATGGTGGAGGCTGGGGTGTTCCAGTTGAGCGCTCCGTGGGTTCGGTGGCAATTGTAGTAGTGGAGGAAGCCGCGGTAGGCGTCGGCGCGTTCGGTTTCGCTGGCCCAGGGGCGGATGTAGGCCCATTCTTCGAGGAGGGTGCGGTGGAAGCGTTCGACCTTGCCGTTGGTCTGGGGCCGGTAGGGGCGGGTCTTCTTGGGTTTGGCGCCGGTGCGCCGGCAGGCCCGGTGCCAGGCGCGGCTGCGGTAGCAGGGCCCGTTGTCGGTCAGGACGCGTTCGCAGCGGACGCCCCAGGCGGCGAACCAGCGCTCGGCGCGCCGCCAGAAGTCCGCGGCGGTCTGGGCGCGCTCGTCGTCGTGGATCTCGCTGTACACGAGGCGGCTGTGGTCGTCGAGGGCGCTGTGGAGGTAGCGGTAGCCGGCTTTGGCGCCGGGCGTGGGGGCGTTGCCTCGTCCGTGGTGCCGCCAGCCGCCGCCGGGGGGGATGCCCGGCAGCTTCTTGACGTCCACGTGGATCAGCTCACCAGGGGTTTCGCGCACATAGCGCTGCGCCTTCGCGGTGGCGCGGTCGCCCCGGTCGAGGCGCCCCAGGCCCGCCTCGTTGAGGATGTTCTGCACCGTCGAGGGCGCCAGGCCGGTCTTGTGGGCGATCCAGGCGGCGCCGCGGCGGCGCTGGGCGCGCAGTTCGGCCACCCTGGCGCGCACCTCCGGGGGTGTGCGCGTCGGCGAGGAGCGAGGCCGGCTGGAGCGATCCGCCAGGCCCCCGGGGCCCTCGGCGACGTAGCGGTCGCGCCACTTGCGCGCCGTCTTGGCGCTGACCTGGAACCGCTCCGCGGCCGCCGCGACCGGCCAACCCTCATCGAGCATCGCCGAGACCATCTCCCGGCGCTGGCGAACCGTGAGCCGCGCGTTGGCGTGCTGTCTAATCTGTGCCATGAGCCCTCCTTGCGAGCTTTGAGCAGTCACTTGCCCACAGCATCGCTCGGAGGGCTCACCCCAACGGGGACCCCTCGATCCCCTCAACCCAGGGACAACCTCCCCGGTTGTCACACCTAGGACGAGATATTCCGGCCAGAGAGCGTCACCACTGGAAGGCACACAACATCATCCTTCCTAGAGTCGGAAGTTCGACAGCGATCAAGCGGCAAATACTTGGACAATGGGCTGATCCGGAGTCACCAGCATTCGTGTTCAAGCAGAAGTATGCTCTGTTCCAAGACATGTGGAAGGAACAGTACAACTGGGATCTGTTTCGCGAACTCACAGGACCAAATTCACACGCATTCGAGCGGATTCGGACTCCATTAGGCGGCACGGACAAGGAATTCGAGGACATCCTCAAGGACCTACATCTCGTGCTAGTTGAATCCCTGAACTCGAAACAGCTCAAGATGATCGTATCTGGCGATACCAAGTCAACGAAGTCAATATCTCTACTAGAACGGTGGCTTGAAGAACTCAACTACCCGCCTCTTGCACTTGAACGTGACATCGGCTTCTTACGAACACTCAACGAAGTTCGCAGCCTCAGTTCGCATCTACGTAGCAGCGATCATGAGCAAAGACTCTGCGAGTTGGGAGTCACGGAAGACCGTATTGCCACGATAGATAGATACTTTCTACAGTCTATAGAGATGTTCAATGGCCTTCAGAGCTTCTTCAGCATAACTGATGGAAGTTAGTTGACTCTTCAGAGATTAGCCGGATTGTCCGGTCGGTTCAATTTGCGCAGGGCCGGTTGTTCCAGGTTAGGCCGCTGCTCTCGTCGAGCTTGGGTGGATTGTCAGGGTCCGCGCATGCTTCGTCGAGTTGATCTTGGGTCAAGCCGATAGGCGGGGACTTGCTGGTGGACTCGTTCTCGAGTGATCCGCTCAGGTCGGCGCCTGACAAGTTCACTCTGGTGAATCTGGCGTCGACCAGTTTGGTCGAGAACAGGTGCGCCTTCGACAGATTGGCATCCAGCAACTGCGAGTGCGATAAGTCGGTTTCCACTAGGAGGGCACTGGTCAAGTCGGCCTCGGGAAGATTGGCGCCCGACAAGTTCGCGCCTTGCAGATTACAGCCGCTCAAATTCGCGCTGAGCAATATTGAGTTTGAGAGTTTTGTTCCTATCAGAAGGGTCTGACTGCTGAAAATCGCGTTGTTCCGTTCGACGAAACTGCCCTTCCGGCTGGTTATCTCGGCAAGGTCGTCACCTCTGACGATCCAAGGACTGGAGAAATCGGTGTACTGCAGCTCGCACCGGGACAGATCGGCATGCATCAAGTCCGCCCCCCAAAATCTGCTGCCTCTCATGTCGATTCCCGAGAGATTGGAGTCGCGAAGCTCCAGCCTGACCAAGTTTGCTCGGCGGAGGTCCGGAACATAGCGGGCATCGGACTCAATCTTGGTGTGTTGGTCTGTGCGGCTGCCGATGACCTCCATCGCAGCCTGGACATCCGGGTGCAGAGGTTGACCGCAGGGGTCACTGCGCGGTACGGAGCCCTCGTCGGTTTCGTGAGGAGGGAATCTCACGAACGCGCATAGCATCCTCATCGTCCTCACGTGGAACTGGTCGAGGTCGTGCCTCGTGAGGTTCTGCAGTTCGTAGATGGCGCCCAAGCGGGCGGACATGCTGTCGCTGCTCAGCCGTTCGCTTGCACTGGCGTACTGGTTGTGCCGTCTCTCCTCACGGTCTCTGTGCTCTGTATACGACAGCGTCTTATAGTTGAGATCGAGGGCGTCACGGGCTGTTCGAAGGTTGTCCCGCGATGTGCGCGCCTCGCGCTCCGCGACCTTGATACGCCTCAACGTGAGGTAGATCGCGACAAGCGGCAGGAAGATCAGGCTGAAGTTCCGAAGCGTCGCTCCGTTCGACTCGCCCCCGTTCGTGTGCCCTAGCCAATCCCAGACCGACAGGTGCCAATCCCAATAGGCGCTCCCCACAGCGAGGACGACGAGAACGGCCGAGAACAGGTACCTCTCCCGGAATCTACGTATCGAGTTCCGCATGGCCTCTACCGGCACTCTCCGCCGAGAAGTTCGTACTTCTTGCGAGCCTTGCCCGACGAGTCCCACGCTTTCCGATAGGCATCGGACGCCTTATGAGGATCAGCCTTGAACGCTGACAGCCAGCCATCCTGAATCCGGACGACGTCCGGCTCGTGGAACTGCCCGCCGCAGAATCCACAGACGTACCGCATAGAACCGAACGGCGAGATGGGCAGCGCTCCGACCGCTAGGTCGCCGGTTTCAGGCCATATGCCATCCTCGCGCTCCGCGAAACCGACTGTGACATATGGGGGCCAATGCAGTTCGAGGCTTCGGCGCGCCGTATAGGCCGACCAAATCGCGAGGACCGCTACAGGAATACTCACAATGCCCAGCGCCGACGCCAGTGTGCTCATTAGTCCTCCAGCGAGATCTACGCCACCCGCAATCCGTCAGACCCGATCGCGCGGCGGAAACGGATCGTTGGCGGGTGGGATCGTGTCCGAGTCGCGGATCCTGTTGTCGCGGCCGTGGATCACCAACTCGCCACCACCGTCGTTCTTCAGGATCTCTCGTGCCCGGTCGATCGCCGCGCTCTGCGTGGGCTCCACGGCGCTGGCCCGGGACGCATGTGGCTTGATCACCTGCCAGTCGCCGTCAGGACGCCGAGTGACGTGTCTCTGGTTTCGGTTGCTCATGATGATTCCCTTTCTCTGAATGACGGCGACACTGCCGCGGCCGAGAACTACAGCAACGTAACTTCGGTCCAGAATATTCCTACCCTGCCCGCTGGAGACCTGCAACGCCGATTCTCGATCACGACGCCGACGGAGTCGACAGACTGTGCTTCGGCGGTCGCCCCAATTTGTCCGACTCCTGATGCGCACCGCCACCCGGCTCGTGTGCCCGCCAACGTTGCGCGACCTGTGTCGCACGCAGCACCTACGCTCGCGGGCGGTTTGGCGGGAGAACCGGTCACGGAGAGCGACGGCCACATGCAATTCAGGGAGGGGCAGCGCATCCGCCTGCCGGGTGATGGCGACTATCGCGAGGTCGACGGGGCGATCCCGCAGGGCGATGGGTCGTGGACCCTCTTCGTCAGCGGCCCTGCCGGCCTGCAGAAGGTTGAGCTAAGCGCAACCAAAGCTGCTGCCGTCGACGTCCTCGACACTGATGGCAAGGCCGACTCGGCGATGGTGCTGGCTGGGCTGTGGGCAGAGTGGATGCGCCGGGCCGCGGCAACGTCCCGAGGGTCGGCGCTGGCGACTGTGCCGCTGCAGCCGTATCCGCATCAGGTGGCCGCCGTGTATGAGGCGATGCTGCCGCAGGTGGGTCTGCGGTTCCTGCTGGCCGACGAGCCGGGCACCGGCAAGACGATCATGGCCGGCCTGTGGCTGCGAGAGGCTCAGCGCCTCGGATTCGTCAATCGGGCGATCATCGTGTCCCCCGCTCACCTCGTCACGAAGTGGCAGGCCGACTTCGAGCGGTTCTTCGGTGGCGGCCTTCGCCGCATCACCGCCGGGACAGTCCGCGAGGAAGCGCTCGCCACCACCCACAACACGTGGATCGTGTCGCTCGAACTGACAGCGGTGAATCAGGCGGTCTACGAGGCCATCCATCCCGACCGGGCCGGATTCGACACCGTGGTCTTCGACGAGGCTCACCGCCTGACACCCACCGCGGTCCAGTACCACCGCGTCGGCAGGATGCTCGCCCACAACACGAAGCGAGCGCTGCTCATGACCGCCACACCTCACCGGGGCAGTGAGCGGCTCTTCCGGTCACTCATGCATCTCGTAGATCCCGAGGTGTTCCCCGAGCCCGGCGAGGCCGACAGCGACGCTTCGCATCAACTGCGGCCAGGGCGGCTGCACTTCCTCCGGCGCATGAAGGAAGAGATCGTGGACCTCGACGGCGCCACGAAGCTGTTCAAACCCCGGGAGGCCCGGAACGTCGCCGTACCCCTGAACGCCACCGAGCGGGCGTTCTACGACGAGGCCCTCGATCTTGTGGATCGGTTCTTCCCGCCGGTCGCCACGACGCTGGCAAGGATGGTCTACGGCAAGAGAGCGTCCTCGTCGCTATACGCGCTGGCCGAAACGCTCCGTCGGCGACGGGACAACATGGGCGGCGAGAACCCAGCGGACGCCGCCCACCGGATCGACCCTGAGGACGAGGATGAGGCCGCCCAGGACGAGGCCCGCGTCGTAGCTGAGGCGTCAAGGTCGGCCCGGGAGGAGAAGAAGACCATCGGCGAGATGCTCGCTCGCCTCGACCGGATCCTCAACAACCCGGATGCCGCAGTCTCGAAGTGGCCCAGGCTGATCGAGGAGTGCCTGGCGCCGAACGGCATCACTCTTGGCGCGGCCCAACAGCTGGTGGTCTTTACAGAGTACGCCGACACCGCGGACTGGCTCCTGGCGAGGTTCCACAGAGCCGGCTTCAGCGCCAAGCGGTACTCGGGCCGCGACACGCACGCCGAGCGCGACACGATCCGGGCGGAATTCGCGGCGGGTGAATTCCAGGTGATTGTCTCCACCGACGCGGGCAATGAGGGCATCGACCTGCAAACGGCGGCGGTACTCGTCAACTGGGACATCCCGTGGTCGCTGGTGCGCCTCGAGCAGCGCATGGGGCGCATCCACCGGATCGGCCAGCGCGAGAAGGTGTGGCTCTACAACCTGGTGGCGACCGACACACGCGAGGGCGAGGCGCACGCCCGCCTCCTCGAGAATCTCGTGACGGCCGCAAACGAACTGGACGGCAAGATCTTCGACAGCCTCCGGCTCGTCGCCGAGGCCGCCCTGGCGGAGGCCGGGATCGACAGCCTCGAGAAGCTGCTGCAGCGCACCTTCAAGACCGACGCCGCCACCGATCCAGCGCTACAGGCAATCCGACAGGTGACAGCCGAACGTCTCCGGCAGATCCACGAGGAACAGCGCCGGGCGGAGTCCCATCTCACGACCGCAATTGACACCGAGGCCGCGCTGGCGACTCTCAACGATCAGCGGCTTGATCGAATCAACCCGCATGTCGTGGACCGATTCCTCCGCCGCATCGACGCGGCCGGCTTGGTTGGCGCCGAACAGACCGCCTTGGCTGATGAGGGTTTCTGGTACGTCACCAGCCAGAGTCTCGCTCTGCCGCCGGCCCTTGAACCTGACGAGGATGGCCAGGCGCTGGTGGTCACGAGCGGCGAGGCTCGGAAGAAGGCGCAGGATGCAGGGCACGGGCGGGCCGGTGCCGCCGTTGCCCTGGGTCCCAGCGAGTCGGCGTTTCGAGCGTTGGCCGACACTGTCTCCGAAAGGTGCCGCCCGACGCTGTACCGAGGAGGGCTGCTGCGCGACACCACCTCAATCACCGACTACGACCTCCACGTCTACGCCTCTGAGACCGAGACGGGCGGGCGTCTGACCGATTGGGGCTGCCTCATCCGGCGCGACGAGGTAGGAGCGCGCCCGGTCTCCTGGGAGATGCTCTCCTGCCTGGAACAAGTAGAGGGCACCGCCAACAGACAACACCCGGCATCGGTGGCGGACTCCGGCGTGGCAGCCGGACGGATACTCGAGAAGGATCTCGATCAGCTGAACAACGCGCTCGCCGGCTGGGGTGCCCGAGCGCGCCACCACCTCGAGCGCCTCCCCGACAGCCTCACTCGCGACATCAAAGACGCCGACGAGCGCCGGGCCCGCCGCAAACATCTGCAAGGGGCCGTCAACCTCCGAATTCGCCAACTCGCTGCTTCGACAAGCGCAACGTCGGGTCCACTGCGCCACGTCGGCTGGTGCCATGTCACGGGAGGGGGCATCCCGCCTGAGCCCACAGAGAAGGACAGCGAGGCCGTGTCCATGGCTTTCGTGCGCGACCTGCTCAACATGGACGGCTGGGGTGTGACAGATGTGCACACCGCTGGCGAGGGGTTCGACCTGCTGGCCCGGCGCGGCCATGAGCAGCGGTGCGTCGAAGTCAAGGGTGTCTGGGACAGCGCATCCAGCCGGGGCATCACATTGACCGGTAATGAGATCGTCAAAGCCGGGCTCCTCGCCAACGATTACTGGCTCTATGTCGTCGACGAGTGCCGTCAGGGCGGGAAACTCTTTGCTGCCTATCAGAACCCTGCCGCAGTGTTTGCCGATGCAACTAAGGATGTGACCGTGGTGCGGATCAAGGGTTCGGCTCTCGCGGCCGCGCGTGGGGAAGGTCAAGCCGAATGACTCGCATGATCGAGCGCTGGTTCCCCTGCGCGGAGGTCACGGCCAACTCCAAGTCCGGTTGGGGTTCGGGACGCTCCGAGAAGACGCTTTTCACCTGGTTTGCGGCCCGTCCGCTCGCTCAGGCGAAGGCCGCCGTGATCTGCTCGCTGCTGCCGTGGCCCACCGACGTGAAGGAGCAGGAGCGCCTCTGCACGCTTGTGCGCAAGGCAATGGAGGGCCGGGACGCCGGCCATAGTGAACTCGTCGAGGAGTTGGCGAGTCACTACCCCGACGGTGCATCCCTGCTCGACTCGTTCTCGGGACGGGCCATGATCCCGCTGGAGGCCGCCCGGCTCGGCGTGAAGGCGTGGGGCATCGACTACTCCCCGGTCGCCAACCTTGCTGGCACGCTGCTGGCCGACTATCCGCTGCGCGACTGGTCCGGCGAGCCGCCGCTGCCGTTCGAGGGTTACGAACAGTGGGCCACCGAGCACTTCACCGAACCGCGGCTGCTGCGAGACGTGGGCTTCGTGCTGAATCTCGCCGACAAGCGCTACGAGGCCGCCATGGACGAGTTCTACCCAGTCGTGGACGGCAAGAGGCCCTGGGGCTATCTGTGGGCGGTCACGGTGCCGTGCGTGGGCTGTGGGCGGCGTTTCCCGCTAGTGGGCAGCGTCGAGTTGCGGCGCCCGGACGCCAGGAGGGGCGATCCGGGGCAGTCGTACCGGCTCGTGGCTGACACTGGTGCGGGCACGTTCCGCGCCGAGGTGCACGATGGGCCGCCGCACGCGTCCGCCACGCTGGTGAGGGCGAAGGGCGGCGGCCGCGGCAAGGCGGCCGTTTGCCCATTCTGTGCCCACGTCCACGCCTTCGACGTCCACACCCGACTCATGAGCGACGGACTCGCTGCCGACTCCCTGCTGGTCGTTGCCGACCGGGATGATCAGACCCGCACGCGCTATCGGGCACCAGTCCACGAAGAGCTTGTGGCAGCCGAAGCGGCGGAGGAGGCGCTTCGATCCGAACCCGACTTCGGTTCAGGCCTGCCCGCGGTGCCTGATGAGAAGGCCGCGGGCACGACCGGTCCGCGCAGCTACGCCAAGTACGGCTACCGGACGTTGGGTGACTGCTGCAACCCGCGCCAGACATTGGGGTTCGTGCGTCTGGCAAGAATCATCGATCGTGTAGCCGGAGACTTGCGGAAGGGGGGCACCTCCAGTGACTACGCAGCAGCACTGTGCGGCTACGCCGCCGCGAACCTTGTCCGGCGGATCAAGTACAGCACGCGAGGCGGACAACTTCAGATCCCTGAACAGGCCATTGCCCACATCTTCCGCGGTGGACCCCCGGTGCCGTTCGGAACCGACTACATGGAGACTGGTTGCGCGGAGGGTCCAGCAACGTGGCCATCCTTGGCGCGGTGGGGGCTCGCATCGCTCCGAATTCAGCTTGAGCGCCCTAATGGTCGTCCCGCTATCGTCCAGCGCGGTAACGCTATGGGGTTGCCCGTCCCCGACGGCACGGTCACCGCGGTGGTTACGGATCCACCGTATGACTCTATGGTGGAGTACTCGGACGCCTCGGACATTCTCTACGTCTGGCTGAAGCGCGCCTTGGCCTCGTCGCATCCCTGGTTCAGCGTGACGGCACACCCGAACGGTCTGCAGGAGAAGACCGATGAGGCCGTCGTGAAGATGACCTGGCGCAACAGCGGCGATCATCGAACACCCGATCACTACGACCGCAGCATCACACAGGGGTTCACCGAGGCCCGCCGCGTGGTCGCCGCCGGCGGTGTGGTGACAATTATGTTCGGCCACGACGACCCCGATGTGTGGCAGCGGCTTCTCGCCGCGATAGGTGAGGCCGGTCTGGTGCTCACCGGCTCGTGGCCTGCACGCACCGAGTCGGGTGCCCAGCTGGGCAAGGTGAACATCGAGACGACGCTCACGCTCGCGTGTCGCCCTGCTTCGGCGGATCGCCCGGTGGGTCGGGTCGTGGAGGTCGATGCCGAAGTGCGCCGCGAGATCGAGGCTCGTGTCCCGCTGTGGGAGGAGGCTGGTCTGGCGCTGCCTGACCAGCGGATGGCCGCGTACGGGCCGGCGATGGAGGTCGTGGGCCGCTACAGCCGGGTGCTGGACAAGACGGGCCAACCGGTGGATCCCGCCCGCTTCCTGCCGCTGGCGCGGCTGATCGTGCAGGAGATCGCCGCGATCCGCATCGACGGTCTGCCGCTGGAGTCCTTCGACGTGCGCAGCATGTTCGCTCTTTCGTGGGCGCGCCAGAACGGTCGCTCGCCTGCGCCCGGCTCGGAGCTTCGCTGGGAACGCCTGACCCATCACCTCGACGAGTCGGCTGCCGGCGGGCTCGTGGTGAAGGACGGCAAGGGTTTCCGCTTGGCGTACGCGTCCGAGAGCGACCCGGAGGCCAAGCCGGAGTCGCCGGTGATCGACGTGGTGTTGGCAGTCGCCGTCGCCGGCAGATCGGTGAGCGCGGTCTCGGAGCTTCTGGCCGTCTCGGGGCGCGCCGAGGATCCGTTCGTTTGGGCGGCGATGGCCGAGTTGTCCGGTCTGCTGGGCGAGGCCGACCGCGACGGCGAGGTGTGGACCTGGGTGGTGCGGAACCGTGCCGCCGTTACCTCTAGTTCGCAGTCCATCGAGACCGCGCGGGCGGCGAGGCGGGAACGGCGCGCCGTCGAATCGCAACAGGGGGAACTCTTCGACCGCGGGCTCGGGATATGAGCATGTCGCCGCGCCGAGAGGCCCGGGGTGGTTCTTCGAGTCGCCGGGCACCGGCGGGTTGCTCGGGCCGGGACCTCGTGGACTACGGGATTGGAGCGTCATCATGAGCAGTTCACCGCCGACTCCCTGGTGGGAGACCATCCAGCTCCGCGACGAGATCGTCGACGGCAGGGGCCGCATCGACGATGTCCAGGCGTCGCTACATGACGCGGTCTTCGGTAGGGCCGACGGGCTGCAGGGCCTTTACGGTGACGCCGACCTTTACGGGCAGATCACCCACCCGACCGGGAGTCTCGTCGCATTGATGGCACAGATCGCAGTGCGGCTCGGCTCCGGCGGGGCGGCGTCCACGAGAGCGCGCGCCGTTTGGCGACTCGATCAGGCTATGGGGGGCGGGAAGTCACACGGCCTCATCGGGCTTTGGCATCTCGCTGACGACACCGATCGGCTTGCGGCGACAGACCTCGGCGTGGAGGTGTTTCGCGAGGTCGGCCAGTTAGTCGGGCCGGGAACCGTGTCCAGCGACCTAGGCGGGCCGCGCTGCGTTGTCCTCGACTGCGACAACCCCGAGCCCCGCGAGAAGGTCGACGGTCCGGCCACAACGCTGGGAGAGCGGTTCCTGTGGCGGCTCTTCTGGCGGCTCTTCGAGGGTGCCTACAAGAAGTGGGAGACTTACAAGGACCACGTCGCTAACAAGGAGTCCCTCGCCGAGGCCCTGCACGATGTCGGCCGCCCGGTGCTGATCCTGATCGACGAGATCATGGACTACATCCGCTGGGCGTCCAACAAGGACGAGCAGTTGGTGCTCGCCGACATGGCGTTCCTCCGAGCGCTGCTCGATGTCGTCAACGATGTCGACAATTGCGTCCTTGTCGTCGTGATGATCGCCTCGGATCGAGACCGGATCGCCCTCAACGAGACCGGCCAGCGATGCCGAGGCGAACTGGAGGATCTGTTGGTCCGCAACGGCGAGGCCACCACCGTCTCAGGTGGCGGTGACTTCGCCGAAATCATCCGCCGCCGCCTGTTCGCCGGCCGACCACCTGCCGAGGTCGTATCGGCTACAGCGAAATGGTTCACCGCGCACATGGGCGGGCGTTGGGGTACCGACGTGTTCGCCCAACTCGGCCCGGACGGCGAGCGGGTCGCCGAGCGGGTGGCGCGTTGCTACCCGTTCCACCCATCGCTGATCCGCCTGGCGGAGGAGGAGTGGTCCCAGCACGCCGGGTTCCAGCGCGTGCGCTCCACGATTCAGGTGTTCGCCGCGACCGTCTACGAGCTGGCCGAGCGCGGGAGCCGCGGCGAGTGGGTGCCGCAACTGATCGGGCCCGGTGACCTGCCTCTGTCCGCCCGATCGGTCCGGGACTCCTTGCTGGATTCGGGCCTCGTCACCGATCACCGCACCGGGGCGAGTCTCCGCGAGATCGCCACCGCCGAGATCGCCGACCCCGACCATCCCGAAAGGGGCACAGCCCGCCGCCTCGACCTGCACCGTGAACCTGTCGGCTGGAACAGCAACAACCCGAGAGCCGCAGAGCGCGCCGCCACTGCGCTGTTCGTCTACTCAATCTGCCCACGCCCCGGCGGCCGTCGTGGCGCCACGCTGAGCGAGCTGGAGGCCGCCGCCTTCGTGCCCTCTACGGCGTTCGGGACGGGAGACGCCGAGGTGGTGTGGACCGAACTGTCCGACCCCAACGCCGGCCTCACCGCCATCGACATGATCCCCGGCCGCGGCGGTCGCCCCGCCCGCTGGGTGTTCGAGACGCGCCAGACGCTGAGAATGTTGCAACGCCGCGAGCGTGAAGCGATCACCGACGCCGAGCGCGACGAGGCCGTCACTTCTATGGCGTTCGACGTGGCCACCACCGGTCCGTTCGACCGGGTCGTGCCGGTCGCCGGAGGCGAGCCGCCCGCCGGAGGCATCACGTTCGACCAACTCCGCACCCTGCTGGAGGCAGCGGGGATCGACGACCGGCGCAGCAACCGCCTCGTCGTTCTGGACTCCCGATGGTTCAGCCTCAACGGCGGCGACTCCGAGACCCGCGCGGCGCTCCGGGCAGCGTTCGGTCTCGGCGACAACCGCCTGGCGGTGTCATGGGCGTCGTCGGCCGTGTTCGCCTGCATCAACACGCAACGCCGCTCCCACGCCCGCGCCGTCGCCGCCGACTACCTCGCAGCACAACGCGTCCGCCAACTCGACGCCGTCAAGACCAACGACGAGCACGCGCAAGGCGCCGCCGAGGCGTTCCGCGAGGCCGAGACTCGACTGCAAAGAGCCGTCCTCGACGCCTACCAGCACATCGCGTACCTCGCCGACGACGGTTCCGGAGGCCGCGCCGATCGCCACCTCCGCTTCCAGGAGGAGAACCAGTCGGCACTCCACGGAGCCGTGGTCTGGCCAGCGCTCGACGATGTCGACAAGGCTTTCGGCATAGGGGTCTTCGACGCCGGCGCCCTACTGCACAACCTCCGCTCCCAGGACTGGGGGCTGCCGCTGTCGGAGTTGCGGGACATGTTCTGGAACACCCCACGGGTACCGCTGCTCCCCGCCGGCGAGCGGGATCTCCGCCGCGCCCTGTTCGCGGCCATTATCGCCGGCGACATCGAGATCGTCGACAGCGCCGGGGGGACCCGCACCGTCACGACCGCTGCCGACATCAACCTCAGCTCCAGCGAACTACGTATCCAGCGACCGGCAAAGGGCCAGGTCGAAGTTCCCAACGTGACCGGCCAGAGCGTGACAGACGCCCGTGCCGCCCTCCAGCAGGCCGGCCTGACAGTCGCCACCGCAACCGCCGGGACTACTGGGATCGTCACCGAACAAGACGCATCCCCAGGCGCCCACGTCGACCCCGGAACCACGATCACCCTCACGCTCCAACCAAAGGCCGCCGACCCGAAGCCATCACCCACTGAGCACCAAGTCGCTCTGACCATCACCAAGTCGCTCAGCGACGCCGAAGTCCGCAACGCAATCTGGCGCCTCTTCAGCACCATCGCCGACGCCATCGATACCGACGCCTCCCACATCCAGATGACAATCCAACTCACAACGTCGACCACCAGCAAGGACAAAGTCACCGAAGCCGCTGAACAAGCCAACCTCCTCCCAACTGTTAGGGATCTGTAAGACCTGCTTGGATACCTGCTGTGCTTTACCGATTCCTAATGGTAGGTCGGCGCTATCTCATGCGCAAACGTGAGGAGCTATGACACCGCGAGAGGCCAGCACGATCTGTTGGACTTCTTCCGAGCGGTACAGATAGATTTCCAGACATGACTTCCGAATCGACTAACGATCACCCGCTCCTGCAGTCAGCCTTGATTGACGAGTTCAGACAGTTCTCTAGTACCACTAGTCCGTGGACGGTCCTCTACCAGGACAAGCGTGAAGAGGACGGCAGTCGTCGGGTCGACTACTGTGTCGTGACTCCACTTGACGCTGTGGATCGCGAACTGCGCGCTCCAGAATGGCGCTGCGATCTCCGCAATAGTCCCCAGTTACTAGGTGACATCGAGAATCCAGATGAACTCATCTATAGCAAGACTGGCTACTATCCTGATGAACAAGGAGCATCGGAGCAGCTCATAATCCTCCAAGATCACGAACCCATTCGTCCAACCATGTTGCCACAGCTTAGCGAGGACTTTCGAATCTACCATGACCTCTGGTTAGACCAAGGCGGAACGAACGCATACAAGATATATGACAACGGCGATGACGAAATAGCGGTGGAGATATCGGCTGAGCGAGTCAGAGTGCGCACGACCCTTCTTCGTCAGTACCTCGCAGGCAGGCAGCGCGCTCTTATCGTGTTTACCGATTCTCTACAGGTTGCTCCTCCTCCGCCTCCTGACGTATTTGTGCCTCTCTCCGAAGATTTCCCTCCGAGCGGCCAATTGCCAACGACGTATAGACTCGACCGGACGTGCCATGACTACGGCTTGAATTCATTGAAGTCTTCACGCGTAATAGGTAAGGCAGTGTTGTATCCAGGACCGGGGAGCAATCGGGCATCTACCCGTACCACAAGGTTGACGATATCTTCCCCGAATTCATTATCGGACTAGACCGCCAAGGCAAGGAAATTCGATTCTCATGCGATCCCAAGTTGTTGAAGCCAGTGCTTGGTGGGATCAACGAGAGCGCACCCTCCTATCTGACACCAGTCTACTTTGATCGAATGGTACTTGCTCGATACTACAACAATCCAAAGTTCTTTGTTTCGGATGGAGCGATCGGTTGCACAAAGCTCTGGGCAATCCGAGCCGATCTTGATCGCGACGACTTCGTTGTCGTCTACATTGGCGATTTGGGTGAATATCTCCCAAGCCGGGAACGTCAGTATTGGGTGCCGCACAACGTGGTTCCCGAAGGTGGCATCAGTGAGACGACTTATCGACGGCATTTTCTGAGCGAGCCTGCTCCAGCCCAGGCAGTTGATCACCGATTCCTATCTCTTTACGAGAGGGTCAATGTTCGTTGGAGTGATATCTACGGCTGGCCGCTCTTTAGGCCGCCCCATCCAGAAGATCGACAGATAATGCGGATACATGTACCACTTGACGACAACTCGCCTGCTGAATTTGATGAGATGATTCTCGCGCTCACGAAACTACTCATTGATTATCTAAACAAACGTGATATTGCGAACTCGCTAGAGGAGACAGTCGCGGACGAAGGAAGCATCGCGACCCTACAACGATGGATGCGGGCGAACGGATATCCGGACGCTGACCGCGATATTATGTATCTGAAGACGCTTCAGAGCTGGCGCTCAACAGGAGCCGCCCACGGAAAAGGCTCTGGATTCGACAAGTTACGAGCCGCTACCGACGGGTCTCGGAAGGATACGGTCACGGATCTACTTGGGCAAGCAAACCTGATGTTAGAAAGTCTCAGTACCTTCCTGGCATCTGCAAAGACTCCCTGAGTACGAGTTCAAGACCCGTGACAGTGGTGCCACTGGTCTCACTCAGTATTCAGGCTCTTCGGAAACTAGCGGGGAGTGGGTCCTCGCTGGGGCGAGTGGGGGCTTCCAGAATCGGGGCGACCGGTCCCTCGTAACTAGGACAACTCATCAATGAGACGAACGGCGGCGTCCCACAGACTTATCCGACTCACCGTTATCCGCACGTCAATCTTCAGCTTCATAGGGGTAGACAAGTTGCCAGCATGGACTTCACACTCAAGGACTCCCTCAACTGCATCGCGAGCCTCAGGCAGATGGATTTCAACATCAAACTTCTCGGATCCAACACCATGCCTCCACTGATCACATTCCAAGCCAAAAGAAGCCACTGGCTCATCGACCCAACCGCCCTTATAATAGAACTCATTTGGATCTCGGCGGTTCGAACGAATCGCGCCAACAGAGTCTAGAGCAGAATTGTCATACGCACCAGGGAAAAGATAGTCCGGAAGTGACTCAGATCTCGCGAACGCGTGCATGGATTGAACAAACTTCGAGATATCCAAATCAACTCGGCTTCGCGGAGGTTCTGGCGGGTCCGGTAGATGAAGTGATGGAGCGTTCATGTCTCTCGACGCTTGCGACTCCTCCCTTGGTGGAGGAGCGACTAGCAGATGACCTTCGGCTGAGACAATGACTAAGGCATCGGTCGCTGGCCGGCTACCGGTGTTTTCGGCAATGAAACTGAACAAGAGCTCTGACTGCTTCTCATTCTCAAGTGCTACGTGCAGTTTCGATAGCACTTCTCCGCAAGTACGAATCCACTCCGGGTAGTCATGCTCTTGGTACCGCAGAATCTCTTCCTTGGTTGGAGGGCTGAGTGGAACCCGCAAGCTCGACATGCTCCACCGCTGACTTGGCACTCTACCAGCCGGTGGCTCCTGGCGCTCGAAGTCTGAGACGACTGGATACCGTTCCGCTATTGTTCGAACGAGTTCTGAAATCTCGGCATCGGTCAGTGCTTCGAACGTGCACACGCTCAACTCAATCTTGGTAACTGGTTTACTTGAAGCATCGATACAACGTAGCGAGAACTGCGGCTCAGCAACTCTCATCCGGGCGACTTCGTCCTGCAGGCGCGCGATTTCTTTCTCGTCGGCACTCGGCTCTGGAGGAAGTAGCCATCCGTCTGGAATAGGTTCAAATGGCAGATTCAAACTCTTCGCTGTCATCATCGGCCCAGCGTCATAAGTAAGTAGTCGGACGTCACGACTGGGATACTGACTTCGATACTCCTGGAAGTAGCCAATGATTTGATCATCTACCTGTGTATAGTCCAGCCTCGATTCGAGATCTGCGCTTGGTCGACTTGCCGCGTCGAGGTAGAGCTTGACCAATGGATTATTGTCCGATATCACGGTAAAGTCATCGGCAGTATCCAACACGATGCCCCTTAGGAGTGACCACGCCCTACGCGCTCGTTTAGCAACTCGGGTATTGCCCCGACGATTCTGACTGTCGAGCTCTCGCTGAACAGCGCGACATACCACGACATGAATCTCATCAAAGTCTTCCCAAACAGTCCAGTCAAGATCGTGAAGCGACCGGCACTGCACAAAGAGGTTTGTGTCGGCGAAGAGGTACAGTGTCGTTACCACTAGGTTCCGTCCTGTTGCAAAATGGCGGGGCACATCCTTCTCTTGCGCCATGATTCGGCGACCCGTGTTGACGCAAACCGCGAAGCCGCAGAATACACCTGAGATGCGCCGAGAGGAGCGTAACGTCGATCTGCAAGAGCGCCACCGACTCATGCTCCGGCAAGTCTGTCACACAAAGTTCCCACTGGCTCGCCATGGGAACGGCGTCGATCTGATACGGGTCCGTCTCGATGCTGGACATATGTCCACCGCCGCGAACGGGCCGGCGAGGTGGACAGGGCACATGCGTGCGTGCCTCGAACACCAGGCAGAACAGTTCCCCGTGTCCATTGAAACTCGGTCGGCAGGCCGGCACAGGCCTAAGGTTGGCAAAGTCGGTGGCTGTCGTCCGGCGCTCGGCCAACTGCCCCTCTGCAGTGTGATTGGTGAGCGTCGCCAAGTCAGCACCGCGGACTTCGGGAGCCACCACGATTCTGGCGACATCGGCACCATATTGGTCAGATCGGCGCCGGAGATGCACTCAGCGAACATCCGCAGCGCTGCCTAGCCGAGTCCGCACCGCCTCCGGCCGCTCAACCGACGTGCTAAGCACGACCCGGGCAAACGCGGCCGACATCCGGATGGCCCGAGACCGACAGAACGGCGCGTGCTTGTCCCAAACCCGACAGAGGTCTCGGCGCGCTCGGTGATCCCGTGAGTGTCAGCTCCCAAGTGCGCTGAGGGGAATCCCGTAGCACGACGCGCGTACCTCCTTCGACGCTCCATGTGACGCCGACGGCTAGTTTGCGGGAGCGCCCCCTCTCGTCGAACTGTGGACATGGAACATCACACCAACGCCTTCCCAGATCTGGATCGTGATCTGCGGTTCATCCCGTTGGGTGTCGAGGAGCCGCGGGTGCTCACGCCCACCCAGGTTCGTCGGTACAACGAGGTGGGTCATCTGTTCCCCATCGACATCTTCTCGCCGGGCGAGATCGCCGAGATCCGGGCCTACATCGACGACCTGTTGGCCGGGGCGCTGGCGGCGGGGTGGAACAGCTACGAGGTGGTCAACTGGCACAAGAGCTGCCGGGGCATCTGGGGCATCGTGACCGAGCCCCGCATCATCGACGTCGTCGCGGACCTGCTGGGCGACTCGGTGATCCTGCGCCACAGCCACCTGTTCGCCAAACTGCCCGGCGACGCCAAGCGGGTCGCCGGGCACCAGGACGCCTCCTACTGGCCGCTGTCGCCCAGCCGGGTGGTCACCGCCTGGCTGGCCATCGACGACGCCGACGCCGACAACTCCGCCATGCAGGTCATCCCCCGCTCGCACCACCACGCGCAGGTCGCCTTCCGCGACAGCACCACAGCCGAGAACAGCGTGCTGGTCCAGACCGTGGACGACCCCGGCAACTACGGCGACCCGCCGGTCGCCCTGGAGATGCGGGCCGGACAGATCTCCCTGCACAGCGACTGGATCCTGCACGGCTCCGAACCCAACCGCTCCGACCGCCGCCGCTGCGGGCTGGCGATGCGCTACCTCTCCTCCGACGTGCGCGCCTACCTCGACTGGAACACCAACTCCATCTGGTGCCGCGGCACCGACGCCGGCGGCCACTGGGCCAACCACCCCCGCCCACCCGGCGAAACAATCCCCACCCCCGACAACGCCCCCGACCCCGTCAGAGACGCCTCCCTCAGCCGCTAGGGCCGGCGCCGGGAGCGGGCTGGCGGAACGACGAATAGGAATTCTCTCCTGCAGGCACCCCATGTGGGATGTTGCAGAATCCGTCCACGTGGTAGTAATCTGACCACTGGTAGTTCGTACGCGACGCCAAAACTGAGAAGAGCCGACACCAGCCAGAGCGGACGATTTGCTTGGGATTCTGGTGTCGGCCCTTCCCGTTTTTGGCACTCTCACGAGGAGAGTGCTAGCCGCCGAGTGTACCCCCACGGGCGTGACGCCCACAAGCGTGTAATTTGAGGATTAGTGACCTTCCCGCCCGGATCCCGCAATGATTCTCGGGTTTCCCACAACATGAGCACAAGGATTCCCCGAACGGATCACGAGCAGACGCCAGAGGCGCAGCGGCAGGACTCGTCGCCGCCGTCAACTCCGCGTATATGTTGCTCACCCGCGGAGAAGCCGGCCGAAATCATCAACTCCGCCACCAGCGGCGAGTCACGCAGTGCCACGGGATTCAGCGAGAAGTCGGCGTCGGTCGTGTACTCGGGGATGGCACCAAATGTGGAGTCGTCGAGATCTGCCTCCCCTGCGTGGACATAGATCGCCTGCGCACCGACGAGCACGACTGCATCAATGTGCGCGGCCAAAGCGCCGGCGGCGTTGAGCAGCGTCTTGCGCGCCCGCACGTACAGCGGATCATGCGCGCCAGGCATCTTGGTTCTGCTCCATCCAGATCAGCATCTGCTCGCCCTGGGACGGCTCGCGACCAGGGCCCGTGAGAAGGTCCACGGCGAGTTGGCTCGGCGCAACGCATCGGAGTCCGTCTCGTTCGGCGGTCCGATCGAACACGATCAGATCGAAGGGCTCAAGGAGCACGACGTTGGCGCCGGCGTCGGTCTCGCGCAGATCGAGGCTCTCGGCGGCCTCAACCGCGTCGGTGATGTAGAGCGTGGCGGTTCTGGCCGGCGCGACGGGATCGAAATACTGCGCCGCAAGTGCACCGGTCGCTGCGTAGGCCACCGGTGCCGCCCGGAGCTTCGCGGTGACCGCCGCCAGACCCCGCGGTTCGAGAAGCGCCGTGGCTATGTTCGATCCCGCTTGGTCGTAGTCCTCTGCCCACCGACGAATCACTCCTTGCCAGTCCACGGCTTCAACCTGTCCGCGCAATTGGCGGGTCACCACGCCCTCGCGCTCGAGCAAGCCGAGGACGCGAGACAGCGTCGGCGCTGGGACACCGGTCACTTCGGCCAACTCGCGAACACCGAACGGCGGAGCGACATCAACGATGGCGCGAACAGCGCAGGCGGCGCCGCGGCCCCGCAGTGACTGCAGCACGTCGCGACGTGGCCAGGGATCCTTGTCGTCCCCGTCGCTGCTGATGAACAGCCCGGGAGTGCTCGCGGTGATGCGGACATTGCCGGTCGTGTCGATGTAGCCGACATCCAACCCTCGCAGCAGTTCCCGAGCCCGAGGCGAGAGGTACGCCGCGCCAAGCACGGGGACCACACCGGACATGTCCTCGTCTGTCGCCCCCTCTATTCGCCGGGCCAGCTCCGGGACCCTCCTGGGTTCGACCCGGGCCTTGATCTCGACGGCAAGAAGCGCAGTCTCACCGGCCGGAGACGTGACCTCGATCAGCATGTCCACCGCGGGCTGGTCGGCCGGCACCGGCAGTTCCGAGCAGACCCTCCAACCGGGCGGCACCCGTTCGGCCAGCATCCGTTCGATCTCGCCGGCAATTCGCCTCTCGGTGGGCAACGTGTCGCGCGTCCTGGCAGGCCTTCCCTCTCTAGTGGCTCTAGTGGGTGTCTGTTTCATAATTTATACTGTATCGGTGATAGTGAGACATAGTAATTTCTGAAAGACGGGAGCCGCAGACGCCGGGGGGCTGCGATCACCGACTGGGCGGCTCTCCGTCTTCGATCGCATCCAGGAAGCGGTACATCCCCGACGACGGGTTGTCGCGGGGGAAGTCGGTTCCGTCCCTTCTGTGGCGCTCGTCGAGCGCGCGGGCTCGACGTGCTGCGTCGGCTCGATGGGACATGTAGGTGACACCATCGAGATCCTTGCCGGAGGCGCCATCGAGGGTTCGGCACCGGCGGATGGCGGCGGCGGTGTCGAGCCAGGCGTTCTGATCCTCGAAGTGCAACGCCAGCCAGAGTTCGAAGCACGGGTTCGAGACGGCGACACGGACACCTCTCTCTCGTGCGAGGTCGAGGGCTCGTTTGAGATTCGGGTGGTTCCGAGGCCACTCCACGTCGAAGACGCACCAGACCTCGTCGACCTCGCCATCCTCCCCCGAGAAGCGTGCACGAGCCTTGGCCGCTGCCTCCACCAGCGTCAGCGGCACAGCGCCGCGCGTCCCCTCATCGACGCGAATGTCGACCGAGGCGACGTCACGGACGGCAGGCTCTCGCTTCAGGGCCTTGAGATAGGCGGGTTCGGTCTTCTCGCCCTCACAGAACACCAGGAACGTGCGCTTCGGAGTGCGGACGCCGACTTGCCGGCGGAGCGAGCCGCCCCTGCCTCCCTGGCGGGACTTGGCCATCAATCGCGCAGAGCGCTAGCGGCCTCGAGAGCGGCTCCGACGGCATTGCGCAGGTCGGCCTGATCCACGTCGGGGATCGCACCGAAGCGGCCCTGCAGATAGGCCCGCTCGAGGTTCAGCGACCTCCGGACACGGTCGCCGCCGAATTCTGCCAGGGCGATGAGCCGGGTGGCCCCGCCGGGTGCCTTCTCAGTGAACCACACCTCGTCGCGGTTCAGAGCCCCCAGGAGCGACGTGTCGTGAGTCGTGAATATGAGTTGCGCACCGCGCGGGTTGGTCTGCGGGTCCTGGAACAACTCGACGAGCCGGGTCGACAGCTGAGGGTGCAGGCTGGCGTCTATCTCGTCGAACAGCAGAACTTGGCCACCGACCAGAGCTGCAAACGCCGGCCCGAGGAGGCTGAACCAGGCTTGGGTTCCCGCTGACTCCTCGCCGATCTCGAAGAGAACCGGCTCACCATCATCACCACGCACGAAGCGCAGAAGGCGACGCGGATCCGAGGGTTCGGGATCATCGCTGCTGAGGATCGCCACGTCATCGATTCCGGGGTCGGCGAAGCGCAGCAACTCCACGAACGCTCGCCGGGTGGCGGGATCGGGACCGCCTGCGGTCTCGCAGTGACCCGGCTGGGGCATCAGCATCCTCATCGACGGGTCGCGCTCGGAGGGGAAGAACAGCGCTGCTCCCTGCTGCTCAGGCCCGAGTGCATTCATCCACGAGAGGGCGCTACCGGCGTTGCCGATGACGGGGTCGCCAAGTCGCATGGCGGCCGAGAGCACCAACGTCGTGGGCGTCAGCAACTCCTGAATCCCCCCGACTCTGCTGACGCCACGGCGGAAGCTGATGTCCTTACCCTCGCGCTCGAATAGCGTCCGCCGACGCCGCTCGGGGTAGCTGTGGAGGCTCTCGGACATCACGGCCGAGTAATCGACCTCCAGCCGGTACCCGTGGCGAACACCGTCGACGACGAAATCCACCTCGAAGGTTGAGGCCCGGTCCGGGCCGTCGCCGAACCGGTGCGGGAAGCAGGGGACAAAGTTGGACCAGCTGCGCAGCGACGCGCGAACCGCAAACGACAGCCAGGCAAGCGCCTCTAGGACGGTGGACTTGCCCGAGGCATTCGGGCCATAGATTCCGGCGACCGTCAAGACCCGCTCCGAGAGCTGGTCGAACCCCCGGGTGGCGGCCCGATCCTGGTCCACGGCGATCATCGACAACTCCACCGGATCCAGGATCGAGCGGTAGTTGGAGACCTCGAATCGTAGAAGCATGGGCTGTCCTCCGTGCCTGACTCTACAGGTTCATCCCTGATTTCGTCATGATCACACGAAAAACGAGATGAACGTGCAGCGTAACGTCCACCGACCTCGGACAAGTGCCACCCGGGGATCCGTTGGCGATCCCGCCCTCGCGCCTCAGGCGCACCTCAACGGCGAGTTGGCGCGATGCCGACGACCTCTTCGTACGTCTCCGGATTGCTCAGGTCACACACAAGCCTCTCCACCCAGGCTTCGGTGTAGCCGTACCCATTCAACAGCCGATCCCAACGGCAGTAGCGCTGATCCGTCGCCTCCGGCTCCGGCGCGCCTTGGGGCGGACGCACCCCGTAGTGCTTCCAGCACGCGGTGTGCGTGCTCATCGTGAATCGATGCGGCAAGCGCTCGGCCACGAGGTTGACGACCTCCTTCGGTCTCAGCAGATCGGCTGACGCCACGGGGGTGATCTTCCGCTTCGTGACCACCCCCAGCTTCGCGAGTTCAGCCTGCAGTTCGGGAGTGGCCGCGCCCGGAGGCACGAACCGGACTACAGCGTCGGCTGATCGCTCCCGGTTCGCCGTGACGGGCACGAAGAAGATCCGAAGGCAGTACTTCGGGTCGGCCAACACCTCGGCGTCCACACCTGCCCGGTGCTGAGTAAGAAACTCCGCGACATTCACCGGCAGGCGTGCCTGCGCCTTGCGGACCGATGCCAAGGAGCCGTCGCTCCTGAAGCCGCTCAACTGCAGCGGTACTGCCAGCTGCTCCCCCAGTGTGGCCTCCTTGCCGAACTCGGCGAGCAGGACTTCTTCGAAGTTGAGCAGCATCGCCTGCGCCTCGCCTGCGATCTCCGTGTCGAGCGCTGGTAGGTAGCGATGGGCAATCTGGTTCCGCAGCTTCAGGAAGAAGTCGATGTTCGCTCGGACGGCTCGATGCTCGTCATCCTCTAGTGCCAGGTGCACAAGTTCCCACGTGCCCAGGACCTTCGCTCGACCGTCGATCAGAACCTGCTCACCGCTTTCGTCGCGCTCGAAGTAGTCGATGCCGTCGCGCTCCAGGATCGCTTGGAACAGGGAGTTCCAAGCGCCCACCATCAGCACGACGAACGTCTCGGTTCTGTAGCCGGCCACCGGGTCGTTGTAGATCCTCACCGCGGCGAGCGCACTCTCTCGGGCGTTCGCCAACAGGCGGAACTCCTCAGCGAGATCCCCCGCTGAGGTCGGCGATATGCCCCGGGAACGGAGCAGCGCCTCGAGTTCCTCGATCCGAGACGTCTGAAGCGACTTGCCCTCGGTTTCGACATTGAGCCACCTCTTCACGTACCCCGTGAACTTCTTGCCGTGCGCGGTGGCGTTGCCCCAGTACTCGATCTCAAGCCGTGACTTCGGCTCCCCCTGCTGCCAGCGCTCGTACATCTCGGTGGCGATCCGGATGTGTTCCTGGTCAGAAAGTTCCTCGTCAAGTCCGCTCATCTCGGCACCCCAGTCATCCCGTCGGTCCTATCGAGTCGTCGGTGACCGCTGCTGTCGGCCAGAGTCGCACGTCAGGACACTCGGTGGGAGGCTTTTCGGAGCAGGTGCTTCTTGTCGTGACCCGCGGAGCTCGCGACTAGCGCAGTTCGAGCTCAGCGACGACGAAGACGCCCCGGTGCTTCTTGTCGTGACCCGCGGAACTCGCGACTAGTTTGCGGGGACGCTCCCGCCCCTCGGATTCTGGACATGACGCGCCGCACCAATGCCTTCCCCGAACTGGATCGGGATCTTCGGTTCATCCCGTTGGGCGTCGAGGAGCCGCGGGTGCTCACGCCCACCCAGGTTCGCCGGTACAACGAGGTGGGTCATCTGTTTCCCATCGACATCTTCTCGCCGGGCGAGATCGCCGAGATTCGGGGCTACATCGACGACCTGTTGCCCAAGGCGCTGGCGGCGGGGTGGAACAGCTACGAGGTGGTCAACTGGCACAAGTGCTGCCGGGGCATCTGGGACATCGTGACCGAGCCCCGCATCATCGACGTCGTCGCGGACCTGCTGGGCGACTCGGTGATCCTGCGCC
>JAPOVS010000005.1 GCA_026708055.1 bacterium
GTACATACCCATCCTCGACGACCACGACCCCGAACAAGACGAGACCTTCCAAGTCGTCCTCACCGACGCTGTCGGCGCCCCCATCAGCCGCGGCACCGCCACGGTCACCATCAAAGACAACGACTGAGCGCCTGTCTCCGTCAGTGCCTGAGGGCGGTGAGGGCTTGGTGTTGCACGCGGCGAATCCCCCCCCCCTAAAATTGTGGGGTGGGTATGCGCGGGATTGCTGCTGGACGCCGGTTTTTGTGTGCTGCGGTGGTTTTGGCTGTGGCCGCGGCGGTCCTCGTGCCTGCTGCTGCCGCAGGCCAGGTAGGCGACGGCCTGCTGCCTGATCTGGACGAGGTGCTCGAACCGGGTCAGGCCTATCCGAATCTTGGTTCGCATCTGAGCGCGTTGGCGGTGGCCAGCGGGTATTCGGCTGCCGATGCGTGCGGTGCGCCCGACCCGTCAATGTCGGGCGGCGCTACATCGCCGGTCCTGCCCGATGGCGGTAACTCGACGGCGAGCGAGCCGCTGCTGGTGTCGGTGTGGCTGGACGGCAACCAGAACGAGGTGGCCGCGTTCCTCGACCGGTGCGGGGCGGCGCCGGCCAACGCGCTCCCGGGCTACTTGGAGGCCTATGTGACCCCCGAGGTGCTGGCGGCGCTGGCAGGCCAGGCCGGGGTGGCGCGCGTCCGGGAAATGCCCGAGGCGATGCGCGAGCGTGGCGGCTACATCGGCGAGGGCGTCAGCCTGCATCTCGCGGATGTGTGGCACCACAACGGGTTCACCGGCGACGGAGTGAAGGTGGGCGTCATCGACTATCCCACCGCCGCCGCCGCCAGGAACGGCTTCGCCGGGCTGATCGCCACGATGCGCGGCCAGCTGCCGGCGACGGTGGCCGGCCGCTGCTACACCGACGTCGGCAAGCCGACGAGCGATCTGGCGAACTGTGACAGGGCCGGGAGCGGCCACGGAACGTGGGTAGCGGAGACGGTGATGGACATGGCGCCCGACGCCGATCTGTATATCTCCAACCCATACACGTGGGCAGACCTTCACAGCGCCGTGGTGTGGATGCACAGCCAGGGGGTGAAGGTCATCGTCTACTCGGTGAGCTGGACTTGGCACGGTGCCGCCGACGGCACGTCGCCGTACAGCCCGAGTCCGCTGAACACGGTGAAGTGGGCCGCCGACAACGGCATTGTGTGGGTCAACGCGGCCGGGAACCTCCATCGGGACACCTGGTACGGCTCGTGGACCGATAGCGACAACGACGGCTATCACGAATGGGCCCGCAACGGCGCCGCGGTGGACGAGGCGCAGCATCTTGAGCTGACCGCTGGGCGTTCGTCCATCGTGCAGTTGCGCTGGGATGACGCCTGGCGCCGCTCGTCCAAGGATCTCAACATCGAGATCAGGTACTCGGCAAGCGCCGACGGGGCGCAGACGGTTGTCGGCGGCAGCAGCGACACGCAGAACGGCGGCACGCGCGACGTTCCCTTCGAGATCACAAAGTTCACGGCCCCGAGGTCGGGGCACTACTGGTTCTATGTGAAGAAGACTGCCGGCACCACCGCTCCGTCGTGGCTGCAACTCGCCTTCTGGGCGGGCGACCCGGCGTACGAAGTGCTCGATCACTACTCGGCCGGCGGCAGCGTCACGAGCCCGGGCGACAGCGCTAGCCCGGGCATGCTGGCAGTCGGCGCCGCGTCCGAAGCCAGTACCACCACGACCAGGTCGTATTCGGGCCGCGGCCCGACGCCCGACGGGCGCACTAAGCCCGACATCGTCGCCGTCGATTGCACCAAAGTCGTAAGCCGGTATGGGTCATTTTGCGGCACCAGCCAGGCGGCGCCCCACATCGCGGGCCTCGCTGCGCTGGTGCGCCAGCGCTATCCCACCTACACGCCGACCCAAGTGGCCAGCTACCTCAAGGCCAACGCCGCGGACCGTGGCACCCAAGGCGCCGACAACACCTGGGGGCACGGCCTTGCGCAGTTGCCCACCGCAGGGCTCGAACCCCTCAACGGGAGCGGATGCTTCACCGCGCTGACGGGAAGCGGAAGCATCCAGGGAACCTGGGACCACTTCTGCATCGAGCAGAATTCGTACCCGCGCTCGCTCAAGAGCTACACGCGCTATTTCGGCTTCGCGCTGAGCCAGCCCAGCAGAGTGACAATCGATCTGACAGCCTCGGTCTACGGCTTCCATCTGGGCCTTCGCCGAGGCAAAGACGTGAGGTCGGGAGCAAGGGTGGCCGGAGTCAACAGCTACCGCCCGGCGCGTATCACAGAAAACCTGCCCGCCGGCGAATACACCATCGAGGTGCGCCCCGTGAGCTCGGGGCGCACCGGCACGTTCACCCTGGGGGTTGAGGGTGTGGAGGCGCAGGCCCCGTCCGGGTCGGAAATCAGCATCGCGGCGGGCGCCGATGTGACCGAGGGCAGCGGCGCCCGATTCACGGTGTCGGCCAATCCGGCCCCATCGAGTCCGCTGGCGGTGGCGGTGACGGTGAGTTCGCAGGGCAGCGCAGCCGCCGGCACCGCCGGGCAGCGGACCGTGACCATCCCCACCAGCGGCTCTGCCCAGTTCAGCGTCGCCACCACAGACGACAGCGCCGACGAGTCCGACGGCACGGTGACGGCGGCGGTGAAACCCAGTGTGCGGTACAGCGTGTCGATGTCGGCGGGTTCGGCGACGGTGGCGGTGGCCGACGACGACGACACGCTTCCGCCGCCGGTGGCGGGCGACGCCTGCGTGGCCGCCCTGACGGGCAGCGGCGCCTTCGCCGACGAGTGGGACGCAGCCTGCGAGTCATCGCAGCGAATAGGCCGCTATTCGCGGTTCTACACCTTCACCTTGGCCAAGACGACGGGCACGCGGCTGGCGATCGACCTCACCTCGGGCATCGACACCTACCTGTACCTGCGGAACGGCTCGGGCGAGAAGAACGGGCTCGGCCGCAACCGCGACGACGACAGCGGCACCGGGTACAACTCCCGGCTCACGCTGGTGCTGCCCGCCGGCGACTACACGATCGAGGCGACAACCTTCTCACCGCGAAAGGCCGGCGCGTTCACCTTGACCGTGGACGGCCTGCCCCGCCAGGCCGCCCAGCAAACACCCGATCCGGTGATCAGCGTGACGGCCGGTGCGGGCGTCACCGAGGGCGGCAGCGCCTCGTTCACGCTCACCGCGAAACCCGCTCCGGCCACGGCGTTGGCGGTGCCGGTAACGGTCTCCCAAAGCGGTGACTACGGCGTCGCAACCGGCGCCAAGACTGTCACGATCCCCACCACCGGCACAGCAAGCCTCGCGATCACGACGACCGACGACGGCGCCGACGAGGCCGACGGCTCGGTCACCGTCGCTGTCGGCGCGGGCAGCGGCTACACGGTCTCTTCCGCCCACGGATCGGCCACGGTCGTAGTGGCCGACGATGACGTGCCCGAGATCAGCGTGTCAGCCGGTGCGGGCATTACCGAGGGCAGCAGCGCCTCGTTCACGCTCACGGCCGACCCGGCCCCGGCGGCGCCGCTAGCGGTGTCGGTGACTGTGTCCCAGCAGGGCAGTTTCGGGGCGTCGACGGGCACAAGGACGGTCACGGTCGGCACTGTCGGCACTGCGAAGCTCTCGGTGGCCACCTCCGATGACGGCACAGACGAGCCGGATGGCTCGATCGCGGTCGCTGTCGGCGCGGGCGTCGGCTACACGGTCTCCTCTGCCCGGGGATCGGCCACGGTGGCCGTCGCCGACGACGACGTGGCCAAGGTGCCCCAGGCCCAGACGACGCAGCCAAACTGCCTCACCACCGACACCGCCTTGCTCGCCCAGGTGCTGGCCAAGACCGCCGATCCGTGGAACGGCGCCCGTCCTGATCTGCTGGGGACGTTCACCCGCTCCTATGACACCATGCTGGGCAAAGACACCTACACCGTGGCCTTGCTCAAGGCAAGGCCCGACCGCCAAGACCCCAACTGGCAGGGTGCCGGCCCCAATGCGCTGTGGCAGAAGATCTACGCCGAGCTCGACCGCCTCCAGGCGTGCCGAACAGCGCCATCGACACTAGACCCTCCGCCGCCGCCCCCACCGCCTCCTCCTCCGCCGCCCCCACCGCCTCCTCCTCCGCCGCCCCCACCGCCGGAGGTCAGCGTGACCGCAGGCAGTGGTGTGACCGAGGGCAGCGCGGCGGTGTTCACCGTTACTGCCGACCCCGCGCCCGCATCGCCGCTGTCGGTGACGGTGACCGTCGCCCAGTCCGGCGACTTCGGCGTGTCGACGGGCACGAAGTCGGTGACCATTCCCACGAGTGGCAGCGTGAGCCACGCTGTGGCAACGACGGGTGACAGCGACGATGAGGCCGACGGGTCGGTGACCGTGGCGGTGAGCGCGGGCACCGGCTACACCGTGTCGTCCACCCAGGGCTCTGCGTCGGTGGCTGTGGCTGATGACGACGACCCGCCCCCGCCCCCTCCGCCGCCGCCGGCGACGCCGGAGGTGAGCGTGACCGCGGGCAGTGGTGTGACCGAGGGCGGCGCGGCGGTGTTCACGGTGACTGCTAGCCCCGCGCCCTCTGCGCCGTTGTCGGTGTCGGTGTCGGTAGCCCAGCAGGGCGACTTCGGGGTCTCCACGGGCACGAGGACAGTTGTGGTCCCGACCAGCGGTAGCAAGTCCTACAGCGTGGCCACTGTCGGCGACAGCGCCGACGAGGCTGACGGTGCAATCACCGTGGCGGTGAGCGCGGGCAGCGGCTATACCGTGTCGGCCACGTCGTCGTCGGCGACGGTCGGCGTGGCCGATGACGACGCCACCTCGGTGGTGCTGGCGGCCGCGGCCGGCAGCGCCGTGGCTGAGGACGGCGGCACACGCGAGATCACCGTGACTTTGGGCCGGGCGCTCGTGTCGGGCGAGGCAGTGACCGCCCCCCTGTCCGTGACCGGCGCTGTCGCGGGCGACCACTACACGCTCGCGCTCAAGCAGGGCCAGGGTCTCAACGGGCACGTGACGCTGGTTATCGCAGACCCCCACAGCGCCCAGAACCCGGCCGTCGTGCTCGCCGCGGGCGCACAGGAGGCGATTTTGGTGCTGGCGGCGGTGCCCAACGACGACACCGACGAGCGCACCGTGCGGGTGGCGTTCGGCTCAGGCCAGCGCGCCCCCGCCGCCCGGGGCCTGTCGGGCGGCATCGCCGCCGCCGGCGGCCCGGTCGACACCGCCATAACCAACGACGACCAACCCCCACCGCCGCCCCCTCCGCCGCCTCCTGCGGGGCCGAGCCTGTCGGTGCGCGACGTGGAGGTGAGCGAGAGCGGCCGCTATGTGCGGTTCATGGTGTATCTCAGCGAGACCCCCGACCAGACCGTCACCGTGCGGGTGATCACCCGAGACGGCACCGCACGCGACGGCGCGGACTACAGGGGCATTCCCGCGGGCAGCCGGACGCTGAGGTTCGCTGCGGGCGGCCGGCTGCTGTACCGCTACATCTACATAATGATCGTCGACGACCACACAGACGAAGGCGACGAGACCTTCCAAGCAGTCCTCGTCGACGCCCAAGGCGCCCCCATCAGCCGCGGCACCGCGACGGTCACCATCAAAGACAACGACTGAGCGACTGTCACCGTCAGGGCCTGAGAGCGGTGAGGGCTTGGCGTTGCGCGCGAGGTATCGTCCGCCTTCCATCTGTGGTGCATGCTCACGGTCCCTGAAGCCGACAGCTGGACGGTGAACGGCGACAGCGCCGCCGTACACGGCGAACGGCAGTGCCGCGACCGCCTCGGCGAGGCGATCCCGCACGGCGGATGCAGCGCTCAGCAGGTGGCCGCCGGGCGTCATGGATGCCTTGGCTTCGATCAGCACGGTATCGACCTACCAAAGGCTGTCAGATCCAAAATCCGATTTTGTATCTGTCAACCTCTGCGGTCACACACGGGCGGCGCTCGGTCAGCGCGTCGGTGGTGTCGCGCCGGGTGATGATCCGGTCGGCGTCGCGGCGTTTGACCCGGTTGCGGGCCTTGACCTCCACAGCGGCGACGGCCCGCCCCGCACATGTCTTCACTGTTTAGCCTAGGCTTTGGGGATTGGAGCGATGATGCGTGTGGCGGGTGTTATCGGGCGGCTGGCGCTAGTTCTGTGCGTCGCCCTGGTCGGCGTGGTGGCGCCGGTGTCGTTTGTGGCCGCTGAGGACGGGTCGGGCACGGCGACTCTGGGGCCGTGCGATGATGGCTGGGTAGCGCCGACCCCGACGGTGGTCGCGGTCACCGCGGTGCCGATCAGTGTCGCTTCGACTACTGCTGACTATTTCGTCTTGTACGTGAAGCACGAGAGGCGGAGCGGGGTGTGGAAGTGGATTCCGCAGTCGGTCACCCGGGGCGAGGACGGCACGACTGTGTTGTCTGACCGGCTGGCATCGTTGGCCGCCGATCGGTACAAGGTGGAGAAGTACCGGATCGACAATCCGGCCGATGTGGACGGCGACTGTGTTGACGACATGGCTGAGCTGGCGGATTCGGGACGTCAAAACCCCACGAACCCGGCAACGGACGCCGGCCAACTCCACCCGGGCTATCGGAGTCGGCATTTGGCTTGGCACCCCTTTCACAAGCTCAAGATCGGGGCCGCCTCCATTGACTCCCATGAGGCATTCGAGGCGCTGTCGTATCAAGGCTCGTATATTCTCAACGACCCCCACCTCACAGGTTTGGAGTATCTGAAGTTCTGGATACTCCACCCGGGCACTGACAGCCCAGAGGTGTATTTCATCAACTCGCGCGCCACCCGGGCGCATCTTGGGTATAGATGGTTGATGGGGTGGAACAAAGACGACATTCATGGGCATTTGCGGGGTGAGGTCGTGTACCACCCCAATGTCTTTGCTCCTGACGGTTCATTGGGCGTCTACCGCCTTGAGTTCCAGAACTATGACAATGTCGATTTCTGGGATGCGGCGTTTGCGTATGAGGCAGTGGCGGCAGCGATGCCGGTCCTGACGAACAATCTCAAGTTCTACCCGATGCCGGTGATGCGCAAATCCGACGGGGCCTACACGAAGCAGAAGGCGTTGTATGACGGGTCTCGGGTGGATGTGTTGTTGGATAGGGATATTT
>JAPOVS010000006.1 GCA_026708055.1 bacterium
AAGGGCATGGCTGGTTAGCGACCTGCGGAAAGGATAACCGCTGAAAGCATCTAAGCGGGAAGCCTGTTCCAAGATGAGATCTCCCACCGGGTAAACCGGGTAAGGCCCGTGGCAGACTACCACGTTGATAGGCCGGAAGTGTAAGCGCGGCAACGCGTTCAGCTGACCGGTACTAATCGGCCGAGGGCTTGGGTTTCAACCACTTCTACGGAAAAGTTCGTGCTCGTTATGGAGTTCTCGAGGGAAACCTCGGTTGACAGATCTCCGGTGGTCATAGCGGTGGGGCCACACCCGTTCCCATCCCGAACACGGCAGTTAAGCCCACCAGCGCCGATGGTACTTGGACGGAGACGTCCTGGGAGAGTAGGTCGCCGCCGGAACTTCTCACGAACCCGTCCCGCGCCAGTCACCGGACGGGTTCTGTCGTTTTCCGCCGCCCGCCGTTCAGGCGTCTGCTGCGGGGGTCGGTGGCGGAATGTGGCTACATCCTTGTGTGGAATCGCGCTACGCTGACGGTATGGAAGTCGGAATCCGGGAACTGCGCAACCGCTTGAGCCACTACGTCAGCGCCGTGCGCGCGGGCGGCGAGGTGACCGTCACGGATCACGGCAAGGCGGTCGCGCGTCTGGTTCCGCTGGAAGGTGGCCGTCCGCTGGATCGGCTGATCGCCGAAGAGCTCGTCACGCCGGCACCGTCGGTCAAGTCGCCACGGAACCGTCCCGGAATCAGGTGCGCGGGCACCGTGAGTGACCTGGTGGCCGAGCAGCGGCGGTGATCGTCTACTTCGACACCTCAGCGATCATCCCGCTCATCATCGACGAGCCGGGGTCGCCGCTGTGCGAGCGTTTCTGGAACGATGCAACACAAGCCGTCAGCAGCCGTCTGCTCTACGTCGAGGCCCGCGCCGCACTCGCCAGGGCCCAGCGGCTCGGGCGGCTGTCTCTCGATGATTCTGCAGCCTCCGTCGAGTCACTCGACGAGATCGCCTCGGAGATCGCCAGTGTGGAGGTGACCGAGAGCCTCGTCTGGACTGCAGGTCGCTTGGCAGAGGAAGAGGGCCTGCGCGGCTACGACGCCGTTCATCTCGCAGCGGCGCTTGCCGTCGCGGGCACCGACACGGTGTTCATCAGCGGCGATCAGGAGCTTCTCGCCGC
The DNA here is from genome assembly GCA_026708055.1 of bacterium. Taxonomy (NCBI): domain Bacteria; species bacterium. The sequence goes on from JAPOVS010000006.1 coordinate 1,155, forward strand.
GGCGGCCCGCCTCGGGCTCGCGGTCGCACAAGCTGGCTGAGCGCCCGCCGCGGTTCAAGCTTCCGTAACGCGCCGCGGCGTCTCCGTAGGGGTCCGCGGCCCGAAGTGCTCCTTCGACGCGGGCGCAAGCCGTCCAGCCGCCCAGGGACCGGCTCGTGGGCGCGCTCTGCGGCGGGGAGTGCTCCTTCGGCGCGGGTGCGAGGAGTCGCCCATCGCCGCCCCCGCCCGCGCCAGTCGCCGGACGGGTTCTGTCTTTTCGACGCGGTGGGGTCGGGCATGGCGATTGCTCCTTCGGCGCAGGCGCAAGGCGTCGCAATGCGCCACGCCCGACCCCACCTCAAGGGGCAGCGGGATCGCTCTGCCCGGTCTGGAGCGAACGCTGATGGTGGCAGACTGGCCCCGTGCGGGTGTGTGTTGTGGGGGCCGGGGCGATCGGTGGCCTGATGGCGGTGCGGATGGCCGCCGCGGGTCAGGCCGTGAGTGTCGTCGCCCGCGGCGACCACCTGGCCGCGATCCGGCGCCACGGGCTCCGGCTCCTGGAGGCCGACGGCAGGGAGGTGGTGACGCCGGACATCGTGGCCTCGGATGACTTCGCGGCACTCGGACCGCACGACGTGGTGGTTCTGGCTTTGAAGGCACACCAGATTGCCGCGGTCGCCGATGATCTGGGGCACCTCTACGGGCCCGACACCGTGGTGGTACCGGTGCAGAACGGCATCGGTTGGTGGTACTTCGAGCGCCACGGCGGTCCCCACGACGGCCGGCGGTTGCGCACCCTCGACCCCGACGGCGCGCTGGCCGCCGCCGTGCTGGCCGAGCGCATCGTCGGCTGCGTCGCCTACCCGGCCGCGGAGAAGGTCCGCCCGGGCGTCATCCGGCACGTCGAAGGCGACCGCTTCCCCGTGGGCGAACTCGACGGCAGTCGCTCTGGACGTGCCGCAGCCGTGGCCTCGGCCTTCGGAGAGGCGGGGTTCACCTCCCGGGTGCTGGCGGACATCCGCTCCCATCTCTGGGTGAAGGCTTGGGGCAACCTGGCGTTCAACCCCATCAGCGCCCTCACCGGGGCCACGCTGGCGCAGATCTGCCGCAACGAGGCCACCCGGGTCCTGGCCGCGGCCATGATGAACGAGGCCGCCGAGATCGCCCGCCGGCTCGGCGTGCGCATCCGCATCACGGTCGAGCAGCGCATCGCCGGCGCCGAGAAGGTGGGGGAGCACAAGACCTCCATGCTGCAGGACGCCGAGGCGGGCCGGCCCCTGGAGGTTGACCCGCTGGTCGGCGTGTTCGTGGAGCTCGGCGAGCTGACCGGCGTCCCCACGCCCGCGATCTCCTCGGTCTACGCCCTGGTCACCCTCCTCAACCGCCGCCTCCAGGCTACGCAGCCAACCTGAGCAGTGCCCGCCACCGCCGCTCTCAGACCGTCATTCCGGCGAAGGCCGGAATCCAGTCTCCGACAGCTTCGTGGGTGCGCCCGCCCTCGTCGACTGTGATCAGGACCGATGGCTGACACCGTCTGGGACCTGCTCTGCACCGGCGTCGGTGGCAATCCCGCGCTGTTGGCCGAGGACGGATCGGTGCTGTCGCATGACGACGTGCGTGCCACTCTGGTCAGACTCCGCGACTGGATGCGCGCTCTTGGCGTCGGGGTGGAGGATCGCATTGCCATCGTTCTGCCGAACGGACCAGGCGCGGCGGTGGCGTTCCTGGCTGCTGCGGTCACCGGCTGCGCCGCGCCGCTGAATCCCCGGTATCGCAGCGACGAGTTGCGCTTCTATCTGGAGGATCTCGGGGCGCGGGTTCTCATCACCGGTGACAGCGGAGGCGAGGCCGCCCGCGATGCGGCGGGGGACGAGGTCCTGCGTCTCCGGATGCAGGGGTCGCTCGATGCTCTCGAATTGCTCCCCGATGACCGTCATTCCGGCGAAGAGCGGGCCCCGGACTCGATCCGGGGCCGGAATCCAGTGGCGAGCAGCAGCCACGGAGCGGGTACCTCCGGCGGGATTGCCGCCCCCGGCCCCGACGACGTGGCGCTGGTACTGCACACCTCCGGCACGACCTCCCGGCCCAAGATCGTGCCGCTGCGCCAGCGCAACCTCGGGTGCTCCGCCGCCGAGATCGCCGAGTCGTTGCACCTCACCGCTGTTGACCGCTCGCTGAACGTCATGCCGCTGTTCCACATCCACGGCCTTCTGGCGGGCCTGCTGGCGCCGCTTTCGGCAGGCGGCTCGGTGGTCGCGACGGAGGGGTTCGACGCCTTCCGGTTCTTCGGCCAACTCCGGGACCTGCGCCCCACGTACTACACGGCCGTCCCGACGATGCACCAGATGGTGTTGGCCCGGTCGGCGCGCTACGCCCGCGAGGCGCGGTCCGCCCGTCTGCGCTTCGTGCGGTCGTCCTCGGCCTCGCTGCCGGGCCCGGTGCTCGAGGAGTTGCGGGAGCTCTTCGGCGTGCCGGTGATCGAGTCGTACGGCATGACCGAGGCCACCCATCAGATGTGTGCCAACCCGCTACCCCCCGGCGAGGCCAAGACCCGCTCGGTGGGCCTGCCCGCGGGGATCGAGTTGGCGATCCTTGATGAGGCCGATCGGACGCAGCCACCCGGTACCCGCGGCGAGGTGTCCATCAAGGGCCCCACCGTCATCGACGGCTACGAGAACAACCCCACAGCCGACGAGGCCGCCTTCACCGACGGCTGGTTCCGCACGGGCGACGAGGGCTACCTGGACGGCGACGGCTACCTGTTCCTGACCGGCCGGCTGAAGGAGCAGATTAACCGCGGCGGCGAGAAGGTCTCACCGCTGGAGGTCGATGAGGTGCTGCTACGCCACGAAGCCGTCGCCGAGGCCGTGACGTTCGCCATGCCGCACGACAAACTCGGCGAGGAGGTCGCCGCGGCAGTGGTGTTGGCCGACGCCGCCACTGCCACCGAGACCGAACTCCGCCACCACGTCGGGCGCTCGCTGGCGGCGTTCAAGGTCCCGCGCCGGGTGGTCTTCTGCGACGAACTCCCCAAGGGCCCCACCGGCAAGCTCCAGCGCATCGGCCTCGCCCAACGCCTCGGCCTCGCCGAGCCAACGGCGCCGCGTGCCGAGTCATTGCCCGGGGAGGCGGACGGCTAGAGTTTTGTTTCACGCATCGGCGAGCCTCATCGGCCGGGCCGACCGCCGAGTAGCCGCGGCAAGATCGGGCCTTCAGTGACAGACCGCTTCTTCGAGTCTCCCATCCTCAACTCGCCGTACCGGTATCCGGCGCGCCATTGGGAACTCGACGAGCACCGCGAACCCACCGGCCGGGTGGTCGACACCCGCCGCCCCGCTTCCTACATCACAGCCGTGCCCAAGCCCCGAGTGCGGGAGGGTGCCGCGCAGCAGTCGCTGGCGCTGGATGAAGGTGCCGGGCTGTCCGGCGAGCGCCAGCAATACGACCCGACCTCGACCATCAACGCGCTGCGGGGGCATGTCGACCGCTGGCGCGAGCTTCCAGAGTCGGATTGGGCGGTGACTCCCGAGACGGCCTGGCTCCTTAAGCACTGGCGCCATCACACTTTCAGCGACATCCGCCCGTTCTTCTGCCAGCTCGAAGCGGTTGAGACCGTCATTTGGCTGACAGAAGTGGCGCCTCGCCGCCGCGACCACCGGACGCGGGACATCCTCGATCACCTCGACGCTGCCAACGAGGAGGCGAACCCCACCTTGGCGCGACTGGCACTCAAGCTGGCGACCGGCGCGGGCAAGACGACCGTCATGGCGATGTTGATCGCCTGGCAGACGGTCAACGCTGTCAGGAGGCCCGCCAGCCGCAACTTCACGAAGGGATTCCTGATCGTCACGCCCGGCCTGACCATCCGAGACCGGCTGCGGGTGTTGCAGCCGAACGATCCAGGCAGCTACTACCAGAGCCGCGAACTCGTTCCCCGTGACATGCTCGCAGACATCGAGCGGGCGAGGATCGTTGTCACCAACTACCACGCCTTCAAGCGGCGCGAGACGCTCGAGTTGTCCAAGGGTGGCCGTTCACTGCTCCGGGGCAGAGGCCCCGAAATCGAGTCGATCGAGACCGAGGGGCAGATGTTGCAGAGGGTGATTCCCGAGCTGCTGGGTATGCGCTCGATCCTCGCCTTCAACGATGAGGCCCACCACTGCTACAGGGAGAAGCCGGGGGAGAGTGCCGAGGAGGAACTGAAGGGCGACGACCGGGAGGAGGCCAAGAGGAACCGGGAGGCGGCTCGACTCTGGATCGGAGGCCTGGAGGCCGTGAGCCGCAAGCTCGGGCTGCGACGGGTGATCGACCTGTCGGCAACGCCCTTCTTTCTGCGCGGCTCCGGCTACGCCGAGGGCACGCTCTTCCCGTGGACGATGAGCGACTTCTCCCTGATGGACGCGATCGAGTGCGGGATCGTGAAGCTCCCCCGAGTGCCGGTGGCCGACAACGTCTCCGGCACCGACGGACCCGTGTTCCGCAACCTCTGGGGCCACATCGGGTCGAGAATGCCACGCCAGGGCCGGCGTCAAGCCGGAGCGCTCGACCCGCTCAGCATCCCCGTCGAGTTGCAGACCGCGCTGGATGCGGTCTACGGCCACTACGCCGAGACATTCGAACTCTGGGAGCAGGCGGGCGTCGGCGTCCCTCCCTGTTTCATCGTCGTGTGCAACAACACCGCCACCTCGAAGCTCGTCTACGACTACATATCCGGCTTCTTTCAGGAGCGACAGGACGGCACGAAGGCCCTTCAACAGGGAAGACTGGCGTTGCTCCGCAACTTCGACGAGAACGGCGAGCCGTACGCCCGTCCCCGCACCCTGCTGATCGACAGTCAGCAGCTCGAGTCCGGCGAGGGGCTCGACAAGACCTTCCGGGCGGCGGCCGCGGCCGAGATCGAGCGCTTCCGCAGAGAGCAGGTGCAGCGCACGGGCGACCGCGCCGCCGCCGAGCAGATCAGCGACGCGGACCTGCTGCGCGAGGTCATGAACACCGTCGGCAAGCCCGGTCAGCTGGGGGAGTCGATTCGCTGCGTCGTCTCGGTGGCGATGCTGAGCGAAGGGTGGGACGCCAACACCGTGACGCACGTTCTGGGCGTGCGCGCATTCGGGACACAGCTGCTCTGCGAGCAGGTGATCGGGCGCGCGCTGCGCCGCCAGTCCTACGACCTGAACGACGAAGACCTCTTCGACGTCGAGTACGCGGACGTGCTCGGCATCCCGTTCGACTTCACCGCTGAGCCGGTCGTGGCGCCGCCGCAGCCGCCGCGCCGGACCGTGCAGGTCCACGCCGTCTCGCCCGAGCGCGACGAACTCGAGATCCGGTTCCCGCGCGTCGCGGGCTATCGCGTGGAGCTTCCCGACGAACGGCTCGACGCCGCGTTCACCGACGACTCGACCTTCGTCCTCACGCCCGAGCACATCGGACCGACGGTCACCCGCAACGAGGGGATCATCGGCACCGGAATCGACCTTGACGTCGACCATCTCGGCGATCTGCGCCTCTCGACGATCGCGTACCTCCTCACCGGCCGTCTGCTTGAGACGAAGTGGCGTGACCCCGCTGAGGCGCCGAAACTCCATCTGTTCGGTCAGCTCAAGCGGATCACGCGCCGGTGGCTCGACGAGCATCTGGTGTGCGAGGGTGGGACCTACCCGGCGCAGTTGATGTACCAGAGCCTGGCCGACATTGCCTGCGAGCGGATCACGGCGGGGATCACTCGCCGGTTCGCCGGCAAGATGCCCGTCAAGGCTGTGCTCGATCCCTACAACCCTGCCGGTTCCACACGCCAGGTGCGGTTTGCGACCTCGAAACAGAATCTATGGCAGACCCATCCAGGCCGCAGCCACGTCAACTGGGCCGTCTGCGACAGCGAGTGGGAGGGCGAGTTCTGCCGGGTGGCGGAGTCGCATCCGCGGGTGCGCGCCTACGTCAAGAATCAGGGCCTCGGCCTCGAGGTGCCGTACCGGATCGGCTCGGAGTCGCACCGCTACCTTCCCGACTTCGTGGTTCTCGTGGACGACGGACGCGGCGCCGATGACCCGCTGCATCTCGTCGTGGAGGTCAAGGGGTACCGAGGCGAGGACGCCAAGGAGAAGAAGGCCACGATGGAGACGTACTGGGTGCCAGGGGTGAACAACCTCGGCGGGTACGGCCGCTGGTCGTTCGCCGAGTTCACAGACAGGTACACGATGGCGGCAGACTTCGCGGCGCGGATCGAAGCGGCCCTCGCTGGGGGGCACGAGACGTCCGGCAGCCCCGCGCCGCTGACCGCCGAGAAGGTCCTGGCCTTGTTGCGCGAGCACAAGCCGGCCATTGTCGCCCGCTTCGGCGTCGTTGACATCGCGCTTTTCGGGTCGACGGTTCGCGACGAAGCCAAGCCTGACAGCGATATCGACGTTCTCGTGCGACTTGACGAACGTCCCGGCTGGACTCGCCCCTTCGACCTGGAGGCCTACTTGGAAGAACTGCTCGGTCGTCCGGTGGACCTCGTCGTCGAGCCGAGCCTGCGATCTGAGATCCGTCCGAACGTCGAGGCCGAGGCTATCCATGTCTGAGCGCCGCTGGGACGATTATGTCCGCGACATGATCGAGTGCTGCGTGAAGGTCGCTCAACGCGCGTCGGGTTTGGATCGCCCCACATTCTTTGCCACCGACGTTACTCACGAATCTGTGCTGTGGAATCTCACCATCCTTCGCGAGGCCGCCAACAATGTCCCGGTCCCGATTCAAGATGCGCACCCCGAGATTCCGTGGCGGGCAATCACCGGGCTGCGCAACCGAATCGTGCATGGATACCTCAGCGTCGTTGACGACACCGTCTGGCAGGTAGTCCACGAGGAAATCCCCAAACTGCTCCCCCGACTGCGGGAGCTGATTGGCGAGGCGATCGACGAGGGGTCGGCCGATGCCGGCTAGGAAGACCGGGCCGAAGCAGGTCGAGGCGATTACCCACGACTCGGCGAAGCGGACGAACATTCCCACTGCCGAGGACCGCTCGGTTATGCCCCATGATGACAAGCACTCGGTCGCTGTCGCCTACGAGCGTCGCAACCGGGATCTCGACCCGCAGCTCGTCTGGCGGGGCAAGGACGAACAGGACCAGCACGACCTGGTGGTCCACGCGCCGCCGCTGTACATCCAGGAGAAGGTACATCCCAAGGCGCTGATCGACGACCTGATGAGGCGCAGCAGTCGCAACAAGGCGGAGCAGGCCGCGGCATCGGACGGGTTTCAGCCCGACCTGTTCTCGGATTTCAACGGCCTGCCCGAGGGTGTGGAGCGCACCGACTTCTACGAGCACGACGCCAACTGGTCGAACCGCATGATCCTCGGCGACAGCCTGCTGGTCATGGCCTCACTGGCCGAGCGCGAAGGGCTGCGCGGCAAGGTGCAGTGCATCTACATCGATCCGCCCTACGGCATCAAGTTCAACTCAAACTTCCAGTGGTCAACGACAAGCCGCGACGTGACAGATGGAAAGGCTGGTCACGTAACGCGCGAGCCCGAACAGGTAAAGGCGTTCCGCGATACCTGGCAGGACGGAATCCATTCCTACCTGTCATACCTCCGCGATCGGCTAGAAATAGCTCGCGATCTCCTCGCCGAGTCGGGCTCACTCTTTGTGCAGATCGGTGATGACAATGTTCATCGCATCAGGTCAGTCCTGGATGAGGTATTTGGGCCAGAGTCAATTGTTGCTGAGATTGTATTCAACAAGACAACCGGCTTTCCATCAAGATACCTTGCGCAGGTGTCAGATATGATTCTGTGGTACGCTAAGTCGCGTTCGTCACTCAAATACCGCAACCTGTGGCGCGAAAAAGTAGCAGGCTCAGAAGGAGCAACAAAAGTCAAGCCTGCGGAAACCCTGTCTGCTCTCAGATTCCACGACATCGCGCCGACGCGCCTTGTGACGTCAGATCAGCTGACGTCACAAGGCGCGTCGGCGCGAGATGAGGATCTGATCTTTCGAGGAGACAGGTTCCCGCCGCGGTCAGACCTGCACTGGAAGACCACTGCCGAGGGCTTGAGCCGACTGGTCAAGGCTGGACGAATTGCCGTGGAGGGTCGTACGCCACGGCAGATTCGTTTCCTCGACGATTTCGCGGTGTTTCCGATCCACAATGTCTGGATGGACATCGGCGGCATCCAGAGTCGAACCGACCCGAAGATCTACGTGGTCCAAACTGCTACCGAAGCAGTCAAGCGCTGTGTGCTCATGGCTACCGATCCCGGCGACTTGGTTCTTGATCCTACATGTGGGAGCGGTACCACCCCTTATGTTGCCGAACAATGGGGTCGCCGCTGGATTGCCATCGACACCTCGCGAGTCGCGTTGGCGCTGGCTCGGGTTCGCCTGATGGGAGCCAGACATCCTTACTACCTACTTTCAGACAGCCGAGAAGGCAAGGAGAAGGAAGCGGAGATCAAGCGCATCCACCCCTCGGACGGCCCGTCGTATGGTGATGTACGCCAGGGATTCGTCTATAGGCGTGTGCCCCACATTAGGTTGGAAGACATAGCCAAGAATGCCGAGATTGATGTTCTAGTAGCGCAGATGCAGCCGGAAGTCGATAGCGCTCTTAAGGGTTTGAATGCTGCGTTACGAGGCCATGCCACCCCCTTCACGGTAGGTGCAGGCATACGCGCAGGCGAATCTATTGACTTTGCGAGTACCGATTCAACGGAAGTTGTGCTGCCTTCCGGGGAACGTGCGCTTCCGCATGAGCTGCTCGAGTGGGAGGTGCCCAAAGAGGCTCCTTTCGACTGGCCAGCGTTAGCCGTTGAGACACTCAATTCGGTGCTAGAGGCGCGTCGGACGCGCCAGTCGGCGATCGACGCTTCAATCGCCGCCAAGGCAGACTTCGAGCTTCTCTACGACCGGCCCTACGAGGACTCTCGAACCGTCCGCGTGGCCGGGCCTTTCACGGTCGAGAGCATCTCGCCGCACCGCGTGCTCGGTGTGGACGAGGACGACGAACTGATCGACCCGGCAGGTGCCGTAGAGGGTACGGATGCGGGGGGGGGGGGGGGGGAGTGGGTGTGGAGAGCCTCGAACAGCTGCGCACCGCCGGCGTCCAGCCGGCCCACAAGGAGGACC
>JAPOVS010000007.1 GCA_026708055.1 bacterium
CGCGGGCGGCCCGGCCGGTTCGTCGAGCCGATCTTCGTGCGCCGCCGCCGCGGGGAGTACCTGTTCGCGCTGGTCAACACCGAGCAGCCGATGCGCAACATCCCCATCGAGGTCGGCCTGCCTGCGGGCATCTCGCTGCGGGGTGCCTCACTCATCGACCCCGCGGCTGCCCCCATCGGGGAGGTTCCCACGTCCTGGGTTCCCGGCAGCGAGCGGACCGCCATCGTGGGCGTGGAGGAGTTGCAGGAGTTCGCCGTGGTGGTCGTGCGCCTGGAACTCGACGAGGCCGATGGCTGACGGATCCACCGCAGCGGGCTCGACGTCCGGGGGAACCGTGGTCGTCGCAGGTGCCTCCTTTCCCAGCCTCGACACCGAGCGCTCGTTCCTGGAGCCGCTGGGCTGCACCATCGTCGACAAGCGCTTCGCCGCCGACGAGGAGGTGCTGGAGGTGTGCCGGGAAGCAGTGGCGGTGATGACCGACTACTTCGTCTGCGACGCGGCGCGCATCGCCGCCTTCGAGCGCTGCAAGGTGATCTGCCAGTACGGCGCCGGCCTGAACCAGGTGGACGTGGCGGCGGCCACGGCCGCGGGCATCTACGTCACCCACACCCCCGACTACTGCAGCGAGGAGCTCGGCGACCACACGATGGCGCTGATCCTTGCCTCGATGCGGCGCATCGTGCGCTTCGACCGGAACATCCGGGCCGGACGCTGGGACTACAACGACGGCATGCCGATGCGCCGCCTGGCGGACTGCACCCTCGGGCTCGTGGGCTTCGGCAGGGCGGCGCGGGCGGTGGCGGTGCGTGCCCGGGGGTTCGGCATGACGGTCATCGCGCACGATCCGCTCGTCGATGACGCCACCTTCGCCGCCGCCGGCGTGACGCGTGCCGCCGAGCTCGCCGACCTGCTGGCTGCCGCCGAGGTGGTCAGCGTCCACGTCCCGCTGGTGCAGTCCACGCGCCACCTCATCGGCGCCGAGGAGCTGGCCCTGCTGCGCGACGGGGCGTTCCTCGTGAACACCTCCCGCGGCGGGGTCATCGATCAGCGGGCGCTGGCTGCCGAACTGGCCACCGGGCGCCTGGGCGGGGTCGGCCTCGACGTGCTCGAGCAGGAGCCGCCGGCCGCCGACGAGCCACTCCTGTCGTGCGAGGACGCCGTGTTGACGCCGCACACCGCGTTCCTGTCGGTCGAGTCGCTGGAACTCGTGCAGACCCGCGCCGGCGCCGAGGTGGCACGCGTGCTCACCGGCGAGGCGCCGGTCTACGGCGTGAACGTCGCGGGCGTGCGCGACGGCCGGACCGGCGACGGAGCAGCAGGCCCCGACGATGTGGCTCTATTCTGGCGAGAGAACTGATCTGGAGAACGCAATGGGCGCAATCACTCTCGATAACTGCACGAAGGTGTATCCCAACGGGGTACGGGCCGTGGACGACCTGTCGTTGCAGATCAACGATGGCGAGTTCATGGTGCTCGTGGGCCCGTCGGGCTGCGGCAAGTCCACGATGCTGCGGATGATTGCCGGTCTGGAGGAGGTCACCGAGGGGACGATCACCATCGGTGACCGCGACGTGACCGACCTGGCGCCTCCCGAGCGGGACATTGCCATGGTGTTCCAGAACTACGCCCTCTACCCGCACATGTCGGTGCGGGAGAATCTCGGCTTCGGGCTGCGCATGCGCAAGGTCTCCAAGGCTCAGCGCGCCGAGCAGGTGGACGCCGTGGCGCGCACGCTCGGCCTCGGCGAATTGTTGGATCGCAAGCCGGCTGCGCTCTCGGGCGGGCAGCGCCAGCGGGTGGCGATGGGGCGCGCCATGGTCCGCGAGCCGGCGGCGTTCCTGATGGACGAGCCGCTCTCGAACCTCGACGCCAAGCTGCGGGTGGCGATGCGCTCGGAGCTGGTGCGCCTGCACGCCCGCCTGCAGACCACGTCGCTGTTCGTGACCCACGACCAGACCGAGGCGATGACGTTGGGCCAGCGGGTGGCGGTACTGCGCGACGGGGTGCTGCAGCAGTGCGACACCCCCCAGCACCTCTTCAGCAACCCCGTGAACCTGTTCGTCGGCGCATTCATCGGCTCGCCGAGCATGAACTTCGTGGAGGCCGCGGTCGCCGGCGACGGCGTCGTGTTCCCCGGCCTGCAGATGCCGCTGCCGGAGGGTTCGCCGCTGGTCGGCCAGGAACGGTCCGTGATCGTGGGCATCCGGCCGACCGATTTCGCGCACTCCGACGACGCCGCCGACGATCTGCCGCGCATGCGCGTAGTGCCTTCGGTGGTGGAGGAGCTCGGCGCGGAGACCTACCTCGTGTTTACCATCGACGCTCCCCGCGTCGACACCGACGCCACCCGCGCGGCCGCGGACGCCGAGCGCACCGACGAGATGACGCTGCTGGCCGACGAGGAGGGCGCCACCTTCACCGCCCGCATCGACCCGCGCCGCTCACCCCGCCCCGGAACACCCGTCGAACTCGCCGTCGACAGCCAGCGCGTCCACTTCTTCGACCCCGAGACCGGCGACGCCATCCGCGCCGCCCAGGAGACTGCTGAGCAATGCTCCTGACGCCCCGACACGTCATTCCGGCGAAGGCCGCAATCCAGGACCTGGCCACCCGACCGCCGCTGCCCGTGGATTACTCTGCACACTCCTAGCCGGCTGCGTCCCGGTCCGCTTCGAGTCCGCTGTCGGGGGCCGATGGGTAGGCTTGGACGCCGGTGCCGCCGAGCCGACCGGGCGCAGTGGGGTTCATGGGCCACGTCCGGCGGTCACCGAGCTGCTGGAGGGACGTGATGGGCGGTTTGAGCGCAGGGAGACGGAGCCCCTCGAGAGCCTCGGGAGCGGTGGCGGTTGCGGCGGCCGTGGCCATCCTGGCCGCGGCCTGCGGCGGCGATGACGGCGACGCCGGCGGGGCGGCCCTCGGTGACGGCTCGCTGGGCGTCGTGGACGTGGCGCCGGGGCAATCCATCGAGGTTCGTTCGCTGCTGGCGATATCCGATGTCGGTTCGGGCCCGTCCAGCGAGCGGATGGTGCGGATGGCCGTCGCCGACTACGGGCCGATCCACGGGTTCGAGGTGAACGTGGAGGCGCTGGACGACGGCTGCTCGCCGGCCGGCGGTGAGGCCGCAGGGGCCGCCATCGCCGCCGACGCGTCGGTCGTGGGCGTCGTCGGGACCACCTGCTCGGTGGCCGCCGTCACCGCGGTGCCGCTGGTGACCGGTGCGGGCATGGCCATGGTCTCGCCGTCCAACACGTCGCCGCTGCTGACCTCCGACGGCGCCGGCTCGCCCGGCCCGCACCGGTACGAGGGCTACTACCGCACGTCCGGCAACGACCTGCACCAGGGCGCCGCGGTGGCCCGCTTCCTCTACTCCCAGCGGGGCGTCACCGCGGCGGCTGCGGTGCACACCGGCGACGCCTACACCCAGAGCCTGGCCGAGGCGTTCATCGCCACCTTCGAGCGGCTCGGCGGCCGCATCACCGGTGTCGGGGAGTTCGCCGACGACCAGACCGACGTGGCACCCACGCTGGAGGCCTTGGCTGCCGGCGGGCCTCAGGGGTTGTTCATGTCGGTCTCGCTGACGGTGGGGACCGCCATCGTGGAGCGGATCGGCGAGGTGCCGGGCCTGGCCGGCGTGCCGCTGGTGGCCAACGAAGGGCTGCTGGACGTGGCCTTCATGAGCGTGCCGCAGACCGCCGGCATCTTCTTCGCCGGCCCCGACGTGCGCTTCGGCGACAACACCAACCAAGGCACGGGGGTCTCGGCCGCCGACCTGGCGGTCCGTTATCGGGAGGCCCACGGCGCCGACCCCGACGGCGCTTTCTGGGGGCACGCGTACGACGCCGCCGTGCTGCTGCTGGAGGCGATCGCGGCGGCCTCGGCCCGCGACGGCGACAGCCTGCGCATCGACCGGGCCGGCGTGCGGGAGTACCTCAGCGGGCTCGTCGCCTACCAGGGCGTCATCGGTCCGATCACCTGCGACGCCTGGGGCGACTGCGGCTCCCAGCGCAACGACATCGTGGAGCACACCGACCCGTCCGACATCGCCGCCACGCGGACCAACGTCGTCTTCGAATACGAACCGTAACCGCCGGAGATTCGCCTCCGAAGCCCCCCGAACCGCGCCGCAGATCGCAGAGGCGCCCTCCCTCAGTCGAATAGGTCGGCATGGGTACCGGTCCTTACCAGGATCAGAGAGTCGCGTTCTTGGCGCCAGATCAACAGCCAGTCCGGCCGGATGTGGCATTCCCAGCAGTCGGGCCAGTCGCCGGACAGGCGGTGTGGCCGTCGACGCGGATCGAGCGGCTGCCCCGACGCAAGCTGCTCCACGACGGCCCAGAGTTCATCGAGATCCCTCCCTCGTCTCGCAGTCCGCCGGACATCCCTCTTGAACTGCGACGTTGTGAGCAGGCGCACGGCTCAGTCGAGTTCGGCGCGAAGGGTCTCCAGGTCGGCGTGCACCGTGAGGCTCTCACCGTCGCAGGCGTCCCGCAGTGCCTCGACAGTCTCGGCATTCGGAAGCCGCACGGCGAATGGCAGGCCGCCGTGCAGGGTGACCTGCCTGTAGAAGAGCGTGATTGCTTCGGTCGTCGTCAGCCCGAGTTCCGAGAAGCACTGTTCGGCGTGATGCTTCAATTCCGGTTCGACGCGGGCGCGGACCGTTGCGGTCTTGGCCATGGGACCTCCTCGTCGTGGTACAGAGTGTACCTCATTCGGGCCACACAACAGACTCGGGTGCCAATTCCCGGTGCTGCGGAGCCCCGACCGCTGAAGCCGTAGCCGGGCAGCGACGGGCACACGACGTGGAAGGCGTCCGACGACGGAGCCCCGTGGGCCACAGGGTCGGTCAGCGGCCCGATGACCTTGGCGAACTCCACCACCGAGCCCGGCCAGCCGTGGGTGATGATCAGCAGGACGGCATCGGGCTCGGGAGAGCGCACATGGATGAAGTGCACGTCCAGGCCGTCCACCTTCGCGATGAACTGATCGAACCGGTTGAGCGCCCGCTCGCGGGCCCGCCAGTCGTATGCGTCGGCCCAGTAGTCGCAAACCTCCCGCAGGTAGGCCAGCGGGATCCCCTGGGACCAGTCGTCCACCGTCTCGGCCTCGGGCCAGCGCGTGCGCCGCAAGCGGTCCTTCAGATCCTCGAGGACCTCGTCATCGACGGCGATCTCGAACGGTTCGATGTGCATCGCGCGACGGTACGCCGTCAACGCCTGCGCGGGCGCGCATTGTCTCTTGGCCGTCGCCTCGCTCCGCGCTCTGCGAGCCCTCGAGGACGTTCAATGACTCGGGCACGGGAGTCCGGTCGTGCGGGTCGATCGGAAGATCCGGTCTCCGAGCACTGCATGGTGACTCGATGTCACACCCCGTGTGCAATCTCGTTCGTATGCGAGACCGACCCAGCGGTTGCGCCGGACGCGAGGTGCAACCCAAACTCGCCCTCGGATTGACCCCGAGGATGCGCGCCCGCCCCTTGAGCCCGCGCAAGACTGGCGAGGTGGAACTGGGTGCCGCCGTCTCGCTGTTTTCGGGCGCGGGAGGCCTCGACCTGGGTGCCGAGCAGGCCGGCTTTCGCGTCACGGTTGCCGTCGATCGGGACGATGACTCCGCCGACACGATGGAGAAGAACGCGTCGGAACACTTCCGCGGGCTGCGTGAGGTGGTGCGTGCCGATCTCGCGCCCTTGGCTGTCGATCATGACCGGGGGATCACGACGGCTGAGATCCTTGAAGCTGGAGGCTTCGGCCGCAGAGACCGTCCGGATCTGCTCATCGGCGGGCCTCCCTGCGTGGCCTTCTCCAAGTCCGGCTTCTGGCTCGAGTGGAAGCGGCACGGGGCCGACCCCGCCGCTGGGCTTCTCCAGGCGTACACGAGGGTGCTGGCTGAGGCCCGGCCCCGGTACTTCATCTGCGAGAACGTGTACGCGCTCACTTTCCGGAACAGGGCGAGTGCTCCCGCGTTCAGGCGCCTTCTGCAGGAGATCGAAGCGGCTGGCTACCGCTATCGATGGAGGGTCCTCAACGCCGCTGACTACGGCGTGCCCCAACTCCGCCCCCGGCTGTTCATCGTCGGCGCCCGAAAGGACGAAGTGCTGCCCGAGTTCCCCGAACCGACGCACCACGGCTCCTGGGAACGGCGTCGGACCGGTGGCGGCCCACTCCCTCATGTGACCGCTGCCGAGGCCTTCAGCGGTCTCGTCACGGAGCCGGAACGGGAGGAGACCGTCCGGGGCAAGTGGGCGCACCTGCTCCCGGAGGTTCCGCCCGGCGGCAACTATCTCCACTTCACCGCCCGGCGCGGGCATCCCGATCCCGTCTTCGAGTGGCGCGCCCGGTACTGGTCGTTCCTGTTGAAATTGGACCCTGACCGCCCCTCGCCCACGATCCAGGCTCAGCCTGGGCCGAACGTGGGCCCCTTCCACTGGGAGAACCGCCGGCTGCGGGTCCCCGAGTTGCGGCGGCTCTTCACGTTTCCCGATGACTTCGCGTTCGTGGGCAAGCGAGCGTCGGTGCAATCCCAGATCGGCAATGCGGTTCCCCCTCTTCTCGCACGCCGGGTTGCCGAAGCGGTCGCTCGCGGCGGGCCGCTCGGAGAGCGATCACTCGGTGACGTGCGTCGGGATTCGTCCGACGGGGTCAGCGCCGGATGAACTCGCCACTGGAGTGGATTCGCGAACAGATCGAGGGGTGGGAGCAGTCGGCCGTCGGCCTCTTCCGCGAGCGCGGAGCTAACGAGGGGTGGCCGCTGTACGCCGACGGACCAGCAGATCTGAAGGAGCGTCTGCTTGAACGGGGCCATCTCCTGCCGCTTCCAACCGAACCCGCCGCTCTCGCGAACCTGCTGGAGATCGAACTTCGAGAACACCTGCTTGCTGCTGCCAGAGCGACAGACGGTCTGGCCGTCCGCCTCGGAACGGAGCGCTCGTATCCGGATGTCGAAATCAGCGGTCCTGCTTTCGGCGGCGACTACTTCGCGGCCGACATCAAGTGCGCCCGACGGGCAAGGTCGGGGCACTCGTTGCAGAGCAGCATCGCGTTGTACACAGGCAACACGTACTTCTTGTGGCCGCAATTGAAGTTCTCGGGAATCTTGAGACCCTATGGCGACTATGCCAGCCATTTGGTCATCGTCGTGATCTACGACTTTCACTCGGACCGTCCGGAACGAATCAGCAACCTACGACTCGTCGCCCACGAGTCGTGGCAAATCGCTTCGACGAAGCGTGCGTCCGCCACTCGCGAGTACATCGGCTCGGTGCGCAGACTCGAAGAACTCATCGATGGGCGCGGTGAGTTCGACTCGCAAGAGGCTTTCGAGGCGTATTGGAGAGCGCCGGCGCGCAACTGGAAGAAGTCGCCCGAAGCGGAGAAACTCCTGCGACGGGCACTCGACACGGGTTAGGCCGCTCGTCGCCTCCTGCCTCGACGACCGGTCGTCGGAATCTGGGCCGGTGATTCTGTGTCGAGTGCGGGGGATCAGAACGGGGACGTTTCGCCGCTGGGGACTCCGATGTCGAACGTGTCCATCAACTGCGCCAGGAGCGTGTAGTAGCCGACGAGCGTGACGAGTTCCATGATGCCGTCGAGTCCGAGGGCCT
>JAPOVS010000008.1 GCA_026708055.1 bacterium
GCAACCGACAACAAACCAGACCCGCCCAAAACCCGGCCCAGCAACCCAAAACACTAACCCCCCCCCCCCCCCGAATTCAAGTCACCCCACACACCCACCGCGAATCGCGGTGTGGCGGCCCTGGGCTGGTTGTGTTGGCCTAGTGCGATCTCCGTTAGCTAGTGCGATTTCCGTTAGCTGGTGCGATCTCCGTTAGCTGGTGGCGTATTCTGGTGGCATGGGCGAAGCCACATCCGCACTAGGCAAGCCGGCTCCCAATCCCTTCTCCCCGGGATTCGGGCAGCTCCCCTCGATGCTGGTTGGCCGAGACGACTTGCTGGCCGAGATCGGTTCGGGGCTGGTCACCGGCCCCAGGGACATACGCTACACCAGCATCTTCATGGGCGTGCGCGGGTCGGGCAAGACCGTCGCCGTTACCGAGTTGGAGGATCGGGCGGCATCAGACGGCTGGATGATCTTGTCCCTAGATGCCAGCAGCAAGGGCATCTTGGAGCGGATACAAGACGAGCTCGGCGCGCTGCCCGAAAGGTACCCCGAGATGGATCTGGGCAAATTGGGCGGAGAGAGAACCGTCGAGCGGACCAAGGGCGTCGACATAGGCGGATTCAAGGGGGGAGTAGCGGAGACGGAGTCGCGCTCGGCCGGCAGGGCCATGGGACTGCGGCGGCAGTTGACATATCTCGCCGAGCAAGCGCAAAGGCACAACACGTCGGCGCTGCTGACAGTGGACGAACTGCATGCCATCGACAGGGAGGAGGGACGAAGGCTCTCAAACGACCTGCAACACATCACGAAGCGAAGCGAGCTGCCCCTGGCCTTCGTGGGAGCTGGCCTGTCCGAGATGAAATATACGGTGCTGCAAGACAAGAAAATGACCTTCTTCCGAAGGTGCGAGCAATACGACATGCCTCCCTTGACCGAGGCTGACGTGGCCAAAGGACTGCTTCACCCAATACAGGATTTCGGCGGTGAGATAACCGACGACGCGCTTCGTCTAGCTGTAGAGAGCATCGGAACGCTGCCATACAAGCTCCAGCTAGTCGGGCATACGGCTTGGACTGTCGCCAACGCCCCCGAGAAGGCCATCGACGCCCAAGCGGTCAGCAGGGCAGTGGAATTCGCGCAAAAGAGCTTCGACGAGAAGGTCAGCGAGCCCGCCTTCTACGACCTGTCTGAATCTGAACGGCAATTCCTGAAAGGACTTGTCGACTTGGGAGGGGTGAGCACAGTCGCCGACATTGCCGCCCGGTCCCGCCAGAACGTAGACACGGCGCGGGGGATCGGCCGGCGGCTCACCATGTCGGGCTACCTGCACAGCGATGGCGGCGTTGTCACGTTGACTGAGTTAGTGCCTGAGCGAATAGTCATCCAAGAGCTAGGCGGACACCTGGAGGGCACTGGCGGATCGCAGCCAATCAACGTCGCTCCAACGCTATCCGCCCGCCCGCATTCCAAAGGCGCCGACCGTTGCAGGAAGTGGATGCCCCGCAAAAAGGCGCACTGCGTGTTGGCGGCAGACCACAGCGGAGGCTGCCGCTCGAAATAGCGCCGCCCACATTCCGCTGCTGCCCGCGGTTCCCAAGACAACAGCGGAAGGCGGCCGGGCCATTCGGCCCGCAGGCCGCGTTGTCTAGAACCGCGGCTGCCAGCGAGGCTGGACCCAGGCCCGGCTAGAGGACGCGGCGGGGCGGTTCCAGCCGGGTCAGTTGGTGTTTTGATGGTGCCGATGGCCGCGTGGTGCTCTTCCTGGCTTCAGACGCCAGCAGCTACTGCGCCGGCCAAGAATTCACCGTCGATAGGGACATGTTCGGCAGGGACACCCTCCCGTAGATTGTCTAGAGTATGCGCTCCATGGGTATCGGTCACCGGGTTAGAGGGACCGCTCTGGGGTTGGCCGTAGCGGTGGCGGCAGCAACACTGGCGTCTGCGGGCGCTGCGGCTCAATTTGGCGACGGGTCCGATACGCCACAACAGCTTCCCGGAGAGGGTTTGCTGCCCGACTTAGACGAGGTCCTCGAACCGGGTCAGGCTTACCCGAATCTGGGGTCGCAGCTCAGTGAGTTGGCTGCAGCCAGCAGGTATACGGCTGCCGACGCCTGCGGCGCATCTGGCACCGGCGCGTCCGGTGCCGGTGCATCCGGTGCAGGAGCGACGGCGCCCGTTCTGCCCGGGAACACCAACTCGACTTCGAACGAGCCGTTGCTGGTGACGGTTCAGCTGGACCGCAACCAGCAAGAGGTGGTGGATTTCCTCACCGGCTGCGGAGCGGCGCCGGCGAATGAGCTTCCCGGCTATCTGGAGGTGTTCGTGCCGCCTGAGCTGTTGGCGCCGCTGGCTGCTCAGGCCGGAGTCGCCCGTGTCCGCGAAGCACCCGAGCCGATGAAACAACGCGGTCGCTATGTCAGTCAGGGGGTGGCGAGGCACTTGGCCAGCTTCTGGCACGCCGACGGATTCACAGGCAAGGGTGTCAAAGTCGGCGTGCTGGACACGCCGAAACACCACGACACGCGCGACGGGTTCACCGGGTTGCGCCAGATGATGGGCACGGACATTCCCGCGACGGTGGTCGGGCGCTGCTATACCGGCGTGGGCAAGCCGACGAACGATCTGGCCAATTGCGACGGCAACAAGTTCGGCGACAGCCACGGCACCTCGGTCGCCGAGACGCTGATGGACATGGCGCCCGACGCAGACCTGTACATCTCGAACCCGAGCACGTACGCCGACACCCACAGTGCCGTCGAGTGGATGAAGGACCAGGGCGTGCAGGTGATCGCATACTCGATCGGCTGGTCGTTCCACGGCGATGCCGACGGCACCTCTCCCATCAACCCGAGTCCGTTGAACACCGTGAAGTGGGCCTCCGACAACGGAATCGTGTGGGTCAACGCAGCCGGAAACGGCGCTATGACCTCTTGGTACGGCCAGTTCGCAGACAGCGACAACGACGATCTCCATGAATGGGCGGGGCAGGGCTCGAGCATCGACGAGACGAACACGTTCACCGTGCCCGCCTCGAGCCGTCTCGTTGCGTTCATCCGCTGGGACGACACCTGGGGAGGGGCGGCCAAGGACCTGGACTTGGACTTGCTGTATCGCCCCGACAGCTCATCCTCCTGGACCCCGGTGGCCGCAAGCGCCGACACGCAGGACGGCGGATCGAACGATTATCCCGTTGAGCTGGTGCTGCTCAAAGCGGCCAAAGCCGGGCAGTACGCCGTGGTCGTCGAGAAGAAGACCGGCAGCGCGGTGCCGTCGTGGCTACAGCTTCGGGTCTGGAACCGGTATCTGACCCGGATCGAGCACTCCGTCTCGCGTTCCTCGATCTCCTCTCCCGCCGACAGCGCGAGCCCGGGTGTGATGGCCATCGGCGCGACGCGGTGGCACATCAGGCAGCATGTGCAGTCTTACAGCGCCCGCGGCCCCACCCCGGACGGGCGCACCAAGCCAGACATCATCGCGGTCGACTGCGCCGCTTCGAGCACAGGAGGCTTTTGCGGCACTTCACAGGCGGCGCCGCACGCAGCGGGTCTGGCAGCTCTGGTCATCCAGCGAAACCCTGGATTCACCCCGGCTCAGACGACCGAATATTTGAGGTCCAACGCCGCGGACCGCGGCGACAGAGGTCCGGACAACGTCTGGGGGCATGGTTACGCCAAGGTGCCGATCCAGAATGCTCAGGCTGGTGATCCGCCGTCCTGCATCACAGACATCGTCGGAGACGGGACCTTGGCCGGGGAGTGGACCGACAGTTGCACCTCCGACTTGCGCCTCTACAGATACAGCCGTTACTACAACTTCAGTTTGGACTCCGAGAGCGACGTAGTGATCGATTTGAGGTCCGTCGTCGACAACTATCTCGTTCTGCGACGCGGAGCGGGGAAGGAGTCCGGCACCTACATCCACGCCGACGATGACAACGGGCCGGGACTCAACGCGCGTATCAGTGAGACCCTGTCATCCGGCGACTACACGATCGAGGCGACGACTTATTCTTCACGCCAGACGGGCCCGTTCGAGTTGACGCTGACGGGCCTGCCGGCACCGTCGACTGCAAAGCTGTCGGGAACGGTGGTCAGCGTCACCGCCGGCACCGACATCGTCGAGGGCGGGAGCGCGAGGTTCACGATCCAGGCCGATCCGCTGCCGTCGGCACCGTTGACCGTCTCGTTCGATGTGTCTCAACAGGGCTATTTCGCCAAGGGCCGCTCAATCGGTCCGATGAGTGTGAGCATTCCGACGAGCGGGTCAGTGCAGCACACGGTCGCCACTGTCGACGACAGTCACGGTGAGGCCGACGGTGCTGTGACCGTCGCTTTGCGCTCAAGCGACGGCTACGCCATCTCCACCTCCCAAAATGTCGCCTCGGTGGCTGTGGCGGACAACGAACCGGTCGTGTCGATCACCGCGGGACCGGGTGTGACCGAGGGCGCCGACGCGACGTTCACCGTCACCGTCGAACCGGCGCCCGCATCGGAGTTGTCGGTCCCGCTGACCGTGTCGCAGGTGCGCGACTATGCCGACAAGGCCGATCTCGGCGATCAGACTGTGCGCGTCCCGACCAGCGGCACGGCCCATTACACCGTCGGCACCCTCGACGACGCCGTCGACGAGTCAGACGCTTCAATCACCGCGGCCATAGTGACCCAGCCGGGCTACAGGGTCTCCCAGACGGTGCCGTCCGCATCGGTGGTGGTGTCGGACAACGACCCGGGCGACGCGAGTTCTTGCATCAACAGCATCGACGTGCCGGCGAGCGTCAGCGATTCCTGGGCGGCCGGGTGTACCTCGCAAGCCCAGTCGACGGGGCATGCCGAGTTCTTCGGCTTCACTTTGGACAGCGCTACCCATGTCACCATTGACTTGGCCAGCGATGACGGTTGGGATCCCTGGCTGTATCTGCGGGAGGGGCACAGATCGCGCAACGGCCGGATTATCGAGGACAACGACGATTCCCCTGTCCCCCTGGGGAGTCCGATGGACTCCAGGATCAACAGAATCCTGCCTGCCGGCGACTACACGATCGAGGCGTGGGGGCCCAGGGCTGGGGGCCTGTCGTTGAATGTGGCCGTCTCGTCGCCGGAGAACGCGCCGGAGCCCCGGGTCGGCGTGACCGCAGGGCCGGGTGTAACCGAGGGAGACGACGCGGTATTCACCGTCAGCGTCAGCCCTCTGCCCCCGACACCGCCGGAGGTAGTGTTCAGGGTCACCCAGGCCGGCCATTTCGCTCCCGAGCACTCGACAGGGGTGAAGAGGATCACCTTGCCCGCAAGCGGCTCCGTGCAGTACGCCGTGCCCACCGTCGACGACGATGAGGACGAGGACAGCGCGTTGCTCACGCTGACTCTCGTGGCCGGCCAGGGATACGCACTTGACAACGCGCGTGCCGAGGCGTCGTTGGTCGTGTCCGACGACGACTCGGCGTCGTCTGACCCTGTCGTGAGCGTGACCGCGGGTGCCGGGGTGACTGAAGGCGGTTCGGCGTCGTTCACTGTGACGGCTAGTCCCGCGCCTGCTTCGCCTCTGGCGGTGTCGGTGACTGTCGCCCAGACGGGTGACTATGCCGCTGCTGGGGCTACCGGATCCAAGACGGTGACGGTGCCGACATCGGGTTCGGCGCAGTTCACTGTGGCCACGGTGAACGACAGCGCCGATGAGGCTGACGGGTCGGTGACCGTCACCGTCGGCGCGGGCAGCGGCTACACGATCTCCCCCACTCAGGGCAGCGCGTCGGTGGCGGTGGCCGATGACGACGATCCGCCGCAGAAGCAGGCGAAGGCGTGCAAGACCACCGATACGGCGTTGTTGGCGCGTGTGGCGGCCAAGACAGCCGATCCGTGGGGCGGAGCGCGTCCTGACCTGGTGGAGACGTTCACCCGTTCGCACAACACAATGCTTGGCACCGATGATTACACGGTGGCCGATTTGAAGGCGCGTCCGGATCGTCAGCAGTCGAACTGGCAGGGCGCGGGCCCGAACGAGTTGTGGCAGAAGATCTACGCCGAGTTGGACCGTCTCCAAGCCTGCCGTGCCGCACCCGCGAAAACAGACACGCCGCCCCCTCCGCCCCCTCCGCCCCCTCCTCCTCCTCCGCCGCCGCCGCCACCGCCGCCACCGCCGCCACCTCCGCCCCCTCCGCCCCCTCCGCCGCCGCCTGTGGTGGTGCCGGAGGTGAGCGTCACCGCAGGCAACGCGATCACTGAGACCGGCACGGCGAGTTTCACGGTCACAGCTGCCCCGGCTCCGTCTTCGGCGTTGAGCGTGACAGTCACGGCCGCCCAGTCCGGCGACTTCGGCGTGACAACGGGTTCGAGGACGGTGGTTGTGCCCACCACTGGTTCGGCGCAGTTGTCGATATCCACAACGGGCGACAACGTCGATGAGCCTGACGGGTCGGTGTCGGTGACAGTCAGCACCGGCAGCGGTTACACAGTGTCGGGCACACAGGGCACCGCTGTGGTTCAAGTTGCCGACGATGACGCTACTTCTGTGGTGCTGGCAGCAGCCGCGGGCGGCTCTGTAGCGGAGGACGGCGGCACACGCGAGATAACCGTGACTTTGGGGCGGGTGCTGGCTGCGGGCGAGACCGTGACCGCGCCGTTGGTCGTGTCGGGCGCCACAGCGGGCGATCATTACGGGCTTGCGCTCAAGCAGGGCCAGGGTCTCAACGGCCATGTCACGCTGCTCACTGCTGGTCCGCACAGCGCTCAGAACCCTGCTGTGGCGTTCAGCGCGGGAGCGCAGAAGGCGACGCTGGTCCTCACCGCGGCGCCCAACGACGACACCGACGAGCGCACCGTGCGGATCGCGTTCGCCACAGGCCAGCGAGCCCCCACAAGCCGGGGCCTGTCGGGCGGCGTCGCCGCTTCGGGCGGGCCGGTGAACACCTCGATCGCAAACGACGACCCGCCCCAGCCCCCGCCGCCGCCTCCTCCTGTGGGGGCGAACCTGTCGGTGCGCGACGTGGAGGTGAGCGAGAGCGGCCGCTATGTGCGGTTCATGGTGTATCTCAGCGAGACCCCCGACCAGACCGTCACCGTGCGGGTGGCCACACGCGACGGCACCGCCCGCAACGGCGCCGACTACCGGGGCATTCCCGCGGGCAGCCGCACGCTGAGGTTCGCCGCGGGCGGCCGACTGCTGTACCGCTACATCTACATACCGATCCTCGACGACAGCGCTGCCGAGGGCGACGAAACCTTCCAAGCCTTCCTCACCGACAACAACGGCGCCCCCATCAGCCGCGGCACCGCCACCATCACCATCAAAGACAACGACTGACACCGGCAGCGACCGGCGGCTTACGGGCTCACCGCGTCCGCGCCGGGACGGATGTCGAGGTGTGTGCGGCAGGCTTGGAAGCGGCCGCTGATGCAATAAGGCGGCCACTTTCGGAGAAGAAGTGCCCGTTTATGCAATTCGACGGTTAGTTTGGGAGATGTGGGTAGGTACGTCGACCGCGTCCACGACGGTGTTCTAGGCCCTGAGCCGTACAGAGCGCTGGTGCCTCACAGAATCGCCGGCTGGCGCCCGAAGTTGAGCGAGAAGGCGGCGCAGCGGGTAAAGGCCGCCGGCGACCGGATGGCCGCACTGGCGGCCAGCCTGCCCCAGCATCCCGCCCTGGTGTGGTGCCTGAACCGCTCAGAGGGAATCGCGACCAGCGACGTGGAAGGAGTCTCCACGACGCTGCGGTCTTTGAGCCTGCTCGAATCTCTGCGAGCCGAACGCGACCCCGACCGCCAAAAGCGCGACAGGCAGGCCCTCGGAGCGGTCCGGCTCGCCGCCTGCGCTGTCGCAATCGGACGCAAAACAACAGGCCCTGTGCGCGTCTCCGACCTGGGCGAGATGCACAAGCAGCTATTCGACGGCACCACCGTGTTGTTCAAGCCGGGAGAACTGCGCAGCGACGACATCTGGATCGGACCGCCCGGGACCGCACCGGCCGAAGCGCTGTACGTCGCGCCGCCGGCAGAACATGTGCCCGCTCTCTGCGAGGACTTGATGGACTACGTGTCGTCAAACGACCTCGAGCATCCCCTGGCCAAAGCCGCAATCGCCCACCTTCAGTTCGAGACGATCCACCCATACCCCGACGGGAACGGCCGCGTCGGCAGGGCGCTGATCCACTGCGTGCTGCAACGCAACTGGCCGACATCGACGCCCGTGCCGGTCTCGGCCGCCATCGCCGAGCACAAGCAGGACTACTTCACAGCACTGCGGCCCTACCAGACCTACACGGGCGACAGCGACAGCGAGGTGCGCGACGCCTGCGCAGAGGCATCGATCTCATTCATCGCCGACGCGGCCGCCGTAGCCTGCGACTACGCCGAAGCCGTCGGCTGCGCCATAGCGGACATGCTGGCCAACTGGGACAGCCTGGGCCTGAGATCGCACTCGGCGGCAGCGGCCATCCTAGAAGCGATGGCCACCATGCCAGCCGCAAGCATCGCCTACCTCGCCGACGCGACCGGCCGCAGCCCCCACTCGGTGAGGCGGGGCCTCCGCACCCTTGTCTCAGCAGGAACAGTGACCGAATCAAAGGACGAGGACACAGGACGCAGAGTGTTCGAAATACCCGAGCTGCTACACGTCGTCGACCACCGCCAGAAACTCTTGCAGATCTGCTGGCACTCGCACCAAACAGGACTAGGGCTCTCAGCAGCCGACCTCGCCGTCCAATGGCGTCTCGCCACCGACAAAGACGCCGCAAACCTGCAACTGCCGGCGCCGCGGAGCCGGTGCTCCCATATCGGAGAGCGCAGCAAAGTCCAGTGCATCCAGATGACAGGCCACGCGCCCCCCCACCGCTACACCTAGGGGTCTGTCAGGAATTTTGCGTATCGGGCGTGATCTGAGGGTCAGCGGCCGGGTGCTGCGGGTCGGGAGACGCAGGGGTTGGCATCAGTTGGTGTTTTTGATGGTGCCGGTGGCGGTGGTGTTGGCGAGGGTGGCGGGGCCTCGGGGGTTGGACAGGGTGATCTGGAGGGTTTCGTCGCCTTCTGCGCGGTTGTCGGGCAGGGCGAGGACGCTGATTTCCTGGTAGGTCTGGCCGCCCCGGAAGCTGACTGTGCCGGTGGCGCGGGGTATGTGCCAGTCGACGCCCTGTTCGGCGGTTATGCCGCGGACCTCGTAGTCGACGGTGATGGTGCGCCAGAACGTCGACATCGAGACGCCGGCGTCAGCCGCCAGACGCGGCCGCCGCCGGCCGCAGCCAGGACGTCGCCGACCTCGTAACACTCGCCGACGAGCTCGGAGCCGTCTCATCGGCAGACCTGCTCGCAATCTGCGACCGGGTGTTCGCCGCGTCGCCGGCATATGCATCGGAACGCCCCTTCGTCCAAGCAGTATGCGACGACATCGCCCCGCTCGCCCAAGCCCGCCAGGCAGGACCGGCGGCCATGCTCCGCAGCGTGGAGCATCACCATCTGCCCGCCGATGAGCGTCCATTCGGGCTGGGAGCGGTCGCCTGCCAAATCCAGCAGAGCGTCCCATATCGGAGCACTGCCGGGATATGCGGGCAGCTCAACCGCCGGGCGGTCGACGACGGGCCGGCGGCTCATAGCCGACCGAGTATCTCAGCGCCGGCGCGGCGGGCGCGTTCGTCGTCGGACTCGAGCAGGTCGACGGCGGCGACGGCGAGAGGTGCTGCTCCTGCGCCGTCGGGGAACGGCCAGTCGGCGTCGGCTATGACCCTCAAGATGAGGTTGGGCCGCTCTGAGCGCTCCTCAATGTGGTGCGAGGCGGCGATCCGAGCCAATGCTGATTCGGACACATAGGCCTCGTCGGGGCCGGGGGCGGGCTCGAAGCGGACGGCCATGCCCAAGGCGCGGGCGACTCTCATCAGGTTGCCGATCTCAGCGCCGGGGTGGCCCTTCTCGCATAAGCTGACCCAGCGGCGGGAAACTCCAGCCGCGTCGGCGAGCTGCTGCCGGACCTGCACGCCGAACCCGCAGCCCGGCCATCCCGGCGAGCGCGCCGCCGTAAGGTCCGCAGCCCGCCCATCTGCTCGATAGGGAGCCGCGCCCAACCTCAATGGAATAATGTCGTGGCAACCCGGTATGATTCGGGCGTGAGCAAAACCCCAGCGGAGACGACAGCCAGCGACAGCCCGGCGTCGGCGCGCCCGTTCGGCGTCGGCGCGCCCGGCCCGCCGCGCACAACCAGACCCGGGTCGATATCCGACACGGTGCGCCGATGGGTGCTCGACCTACCCGACGACACCATGTTCCGCATCAGCGACGTTCCCGCCGAACCCCGCCAGGCGGCCCGCATCCTCCACGACATGGTCGGCGAGCACCCCGAGATCGAGCGCATCTTCAAGGGCTTCTACTGGCGGGGCTGGTCGGAGCCGAACACGAATGCAGCGCCCCACGAGCGGATCGCCATGGTCTACGCCGGCGACGGCGCCGGTTTCGCCGGGCCGACAGCCATCCACCGCCTCGGGTGGACGACCCAGTGGCCGGCGAAAGTCCACATCTGCGCTTTGGGCCGACCGCCGGCATCCGCCCACCCCTTCGTCAGGTTCACCGGGCGCAGCAATCCGCTGCGCGGTGACCTCACCTGGGCTGAGGTCACGCTGCTTGAGGGTGTGCTGTACTCAGATCGGGCCGAGCCGCGCTGGGACGGCTGGACTTTCGATGAGAACGGCGAAGCCTGCCAGGTCGAAGACTGGGGCCAAGCCGCCTGGGACGACGCTATCGGCCGCCTCTCGGACGGCTCTGCCATACGGCGGCTCGGCACCGACGCGTCGATCCGCCCGTCCGCTGTCGCCGAAGCAGCAGCAGGGGAATGCTCCGCGCCCCGCCGGCTGCGCGACCGCGCCGCCGAGCTGCCCGACCGGCTGCCGGAGCTGATCGCCTGGGACCACCATGCCGGACCGGACTGGCACAACCGGCCCCTCCGCATGGCCGTCCCCGCATAACCGGCGCAACTAACGCCGCGCCGCCGCATACCCGGAGCTCGGCGGCTTCACCGTCCCGGCCATCTGGCCTCAGATCACCGCCGCCAACAAGCTCAGCGCCCTCCACTCGGCCGCAGACAAAGGCGACCACGACAAACTTCGCCGCCGGGGACGCGACCTCTACGACCTCGCCCAGATCGCCGACGACCCCGATCTGGCCGCCGCGGTGCGCGCCACAGTCGCCGACACCGCCGCCCACACCTCCGCGACCACACGTATCCCCGGCATCAGCCCCCGTCCTGAAACCGGCTACGCGGCCAGCCCTGCCTTCACTCCCGGCACGAAAGCCTGCGAAGCCCTCGAACAGGGCTACGACGAAATGCTGGCAATGGTGTACGGACCCCGACCGGCGTTCGCCGACGCGCTCAACGCCGCCCGCTCCCTCGACTCCTGAAAACAACCGGGGTCTGTCAGGAATTTTGCGTATCGGGCGTGATCTGAGGGTCAGCGGCCGGGTGCTGCGGGTCGGGAGACGCAGGGGTTGGCATCAGTTGGTGTTTTTGATGGTGCCGGTGGCGGTGGTGTTGGCGAGGGTGGCGGGGCCTCGGGGGTTGGACAGGGTGATCTGGAGGGTTTCGTCGCCTTCTGCGCGGTTGTCGGGCAGGGCGAGGACGCTGATTTCCTGGTAGGTCTGGCCGCCCCGGAAGCTGACTGTGCCGGTGGCGCGGGGTATGTGCCAGTCGACGCCCTGTTCGGCGGTTATGCCGCGGACCTCGTAGTCGACGGTGATGGTGCGCCAGAACGTCTCGGTGAGGGTGACGGCGAACCGCAGCCTGCCGCCCTCGGCGGCGGCGGCGTCGGCGATTTTGATCTGGCGTTCCGCGGGCGGCGGGGGCTGGTCGTCGTTGGTGATGGCGGTGTCGACCGGGCCGCCGGTAGCGGTGATGCCGCCTGACAGGCCCTGGCCAGCGGGGGCGCGCCGGCCTGAGCCGAACGCGACTCGCACGGTGCGCTCGTCGGTGTCGTCGTTGGGCGCCGCGGTCAGCACCAGGGTGGCCTGTTGCGCGCCGGCGGCGAACACGACGGCGGGGTTCTGGGCGCTGTGGGGGTCTGCGGTGGCCAGCGTTACGTGGCCGTTGAGACCCTGGCCCTGCTTGAGGGCCAGCGTGTAGTGGGTGCCGGCTGTGGCGCCCGAGATCGCCAGCGGCGCGGTGAGGGTCTCGCCTGACGCGAGCGCCCGGCCCAGCGTCACGGTGATCTCGCGGGTGCCGCCGTCCTCGGCGATAGCGCTGCCGGCCGCGGCCGCCAGCGTCACCGAAGTGGCGTCGTCGTCGGCCACATCGACTGTTGCAGTTTCCTGCGACGAGGAGACGGTGTAGCCGGTTCCGAGGTTGACGGTGGCGGTGACCGACCCGTCGGGCTCGTCGGTGCTGTCGCCGGCGGTGGCGACGGTGAAGGTCTTGCTGCCGCCGGTGGGGATGACGACGGTCTTGGTGCCGGTCGAGGCGCCGAAGTCGCCGGTCTGGGCGACGGCCACCGTCACGGTGAGGGCAGATGCGGGCGCGGGGGCGGCGGTGACGGTGAACACCGCAGAACCGCCCTCGGTGATCCCGCTGCCCGCGGTCACGCTGACCTCCGGCGTCGCAGGAGGCGGCGGGGGCGGCGGGTCGTCGTCGTCGGCGACGGCGACCGCGGCTGTGCCCTGGGTGGCCGACACGGTGTAGCCGCTGCCGGCGTTGACGGTGGCGGTGATCGAGCCGTCGGGCTCGTCGGTGCTGTCGCCGGCGGTGGCGACGGTGAAGGTCTTGCTGCCGCCGGTGGGGATGACGACGGTCTTGGTGCCGGTCGAGGCGCCGAAGTCGCCGGTCTGGGCGACGGCCACCGTCACGGTGAGGGCAGATGCGGGCGCGGGGGCGGCGGTGACGGTGAAGCTCGCCGGGGTGCCCTCGGTGATCCCGCTGCCCGCGGTCACGCTGATCTCCGGCGTCGCAGGAGGCGGGGGGGGCGGGGGCGGCGGCGGGGGTGGGGGCGGAGGCGGCGGGGGCGGGGGCGGGGGCGGCGGGGGGGTTGGGGGGGTTGGGGGGGTTGGGGTGGGGGTGTCGTCGTCGGCGACGGCGACGGTGGCTGCGCTCTGGGCGCCCGAGACGGTGTAGCCGCTGCCGGGGTTGAGGGTGGCGGTGATTGTGCCGTCGGCCTCTGCGGTGTCGTCGCCGATGGTGGCGACGGTGGCCTTGGCTGTGCCGGTGGTGGGGATGGCGACGGTGCGGGCGCCGATGGCGGCGCCGAAGTCGCCGGTCCGGGTGACGGTGACGACCACCGCCAGCGGCGCTGCGGGCGGCGGGGCGGCGGTGACGGTGAACGATGCCGGGCTGCCCTCGGTGACGCCCGCGGCGGCGGTGACGCTGATCTGGGGTGCTGCGGTCTTGGGCGTGCCGGGGGTTCCGGTGTTGCCGCGGCAGGCTTCGAGGCGGTCGAGCTCGGCGTAGATGCTCTGCCAGAGCGCGTTGGGGCCGTCGCCCTGCCAGTTCGGCGTCTGGCGGTCCGCCCGGGCCTTGAGGTCGGCGACGGTGTAGTCGTCGGTGCCTGCCATGGTGTCGTGGGCGCGGGTGAACGTGTCGACCAGGTCGGGGCGGGCCCCGCCCCACGGATCGGTGGTCTTGGCCTTGACCTCGGCCAGCAGGGCTGTGTCGGCGGTCTTGCACACCTTCGCCGGCGTCTCCGGCGGGTCGTCGTCATCGGCGACCACCAGCGTCGCCGCGGGCCGGCTCGGCGACACCGCATAGCCGCTGCCGCGGTTCAGCGACAGCGTGATCGAGCCGTCGGGCTCATCCGCGCCGTCGTCGGCCGTCGCGACCGCGTGCGCGACCGAGCCGCTGGTGGGGATCGTGATCGTCTTGGCGCCGGTCGCCGCGCCGAACTCGCCGCTTTCGATCACCGTCACGCTCACCGCGAGCGGGGCTGTGGGCGCGGGGCTGGCGCTCACGGTGAACGTCGCTGTGCCGCCCTCGGTGACGCCAGCGCCGACGCTGACGCTGACCTCCGGCGTCGCCGCGGGGGTGGGCGGTGGGCCGTCGTCATCTGAGACTGCGACCGTTGCGGCGCCCTGGGTGCCGGACACGGTGTAGCCGCTTGCTGCGTTCACGGTGAGGGTGACCGAGCCGTGCGGCTCGTCGGCGCTGTCGTCGACGGTGGCCACGGTGTGGGCGGCGCTGCCTGTGGTGGGGACGGTGACGGTCTTCGTGCCGGTCGTGCCCGATGCTGCGTAGTCGCCGGTCTGGGTGACGCTCACGCTGACCGCGAGCGGGGCGGCGGGCGCGGGGCGGGCGGTGACGGTGAAGCTCGCTGTGCCGCCCTCGGTGATGCCCGCTGCGGCGGTCACGCTGACCTCGGGGGTCGCCGGCGGCTGCTGGGATCGGGTGCCGGCGGTGGTGACGGTGATGGTGTGGCTGGACTTGGCCGCGACCGCGCTGCCCTGTTTGATGACCATGACCCGGATCTGGTAGGCCGTGCCGGCGGTGAGGCCGGTGATGGTGTGCGAGGTGCCGCTGCGGCGCTGTGTCTGCGGCTGCGTTTGGCCGCCGGCGTGCCAGCGCAGTTCGTAGCCGTCGGCGCCGTCGGCCTCGTTCCAGGCAACGGCGATGCTGGTCTCGGTGATGTCGGAGACGACCAGCATGTTGATGCGGTCGTCGGCGGGCGCGCCGTCGTTGGCGTAGAGGATGTCCCCCGCCAGGCTGTCGGGCGCGCTGCTCGACCCGAGGGGTTGCGCGGTGGCGGACGGCACCTCGGCGCGCAGATCGACCACCTCGATGCCGGCGCCGAGGTCGATCCAGTCGCCGGTCAGCGGGAACCCCTCGGGCAGCTCCAGCACGATGCCCCGGTAGTCGTCCAGGCTGTCGCCCAGCGGGATGTAGCGGGCCCTGCGCAGCTTCGCCTCGAGCGCTCTCTCCTCTGCCGCGTTGGCGGTGGTCTGGTCCACCGCGGGGTAGGTCTTCACATCGTTCATGGCCGGATCGGTGCGGAGCCGATGCACAGAGATCGGGAACTCGGTCTGGCGGTTGAGGGCCAAGAAGTAGCCCATCGCCTCGTT
>JAPOVS010000009.1 GCA_026708055.1 bacterium
GCCCGTCGAGAGGGGGATGAGCGACAGGTCGATTTCGGCGTAGACGATCCCTTCCTCGTGCTCGTCGAGGAGGTTCGAGATGATCCGCCCGTCGGGTGCGTAGATTCGGCTGCACCCGCCGCCGCCGACACCGCCGAGCAGGGCTCGTTGCTCGTCGTCCTGGCAGAAGAGGTTGAGCCCGGCCTCACAGGTCACGGTGGTGGCGGCGATCGTGAAGCACGAGCCCTCGACCGCGTAGACCTGCGTGGCATTCATGTTGACCTCGATGTCGAGGGCGTTGGCGAGGCCGCGGTAGAGGCAGAACGAGGGCCAGCCGGCCACGTGCACCTGCTCGCCCTGGCTGTACATGGCGAACTTGGTGAGTGGCTGGAGGTGCTCCCAGCAGTTCAGCGCCCCGAGCCGGCCGATTCCGGCGACCTCTTGAACGTGTAGGTGGCTGCCGTCTCCCTCGCCGAACAGGGCGCGTTCGACGTGCGTGGGCTTCAGCTTGCGGCGACAGAACAGGACCTCGCCGTCGGCGCCGAAGGCGAACTGCGCCATGTACAGCGATCCCCGGTCCCTTTCGCTGGCGCCGAGCACCACACAGATGTCGTTGTCGGCGGACGCTCCGGCGAGACGCTGGAACACCTCCTCACCGACGGTGATGGAGTTCTCGTGGTAGCGCTGCACGAACTGCATGCCCCAGGCCTGCGGTCCGAGCCACAGGAAGTGCGGATAGCCGGGAATCCACGTCTCCGGGAACGCTACGAGTCGGGCATTGTTGTTGGCCGCCTCGGCAATGAGGCCGACGGCCTTGTCGACGCCGGCTTCTACGTCGAGCCAGCACGGCTCCGCCTGCACGGCGGCGGCAACGAACGGGGCGGCTGCTGTCATTGCGACTCCTTCGACGACCCGAACCGGCGGGTGGGGGAGGGGATGTGCGTCCGCGTGCCCGGTCGCATCGCGCCCGGCGCGGAGGTGCCGCCGGCGAGGATCGCGGTTCTCTCCACCATGTCGACGAAGTTATGAAGAGGCCCGCGACCCCCGCATTCCCAGCAGTGTGTAATGTCTTGTCTCAGAGTGCACTCTGGGTTGCGCTGGCAGGGATTTCCGTTCCGGCGCAGCTCCGAGGGCGAGACCAGCGGGATCAGGGCATGATCACAACCGCGAACACCGACACCGTCGCCGACCGGGAACGGTTCGACTTCTGGCACGAGGTCATCTGCTCGGCCTTCGTCCGCCTCGAGGCCGAGACGCTGCCGTCGGAACAGCCCTTCCAGGCCGAGATCTCCAGCACCAATCTCGGCGTCCTGGCCCTCAGCCGCGTCCACGCCCAGCCCCACACCGTCCACCGCTCCCCGTCACTGATCCGCAGCGAACCGCGCGACGAGGTGCTCGTGTCGCTGCAGCTGAGCGGCGTGGGGGTCGTGATCCAGGACGACCGGCAAGCCGTCCTCGAAGCGGGCGATTTCGCTCTCTACGACGCCACCCGGCCCTACAACCTCGTCATGCCGGATCAGTTCGACATGCTGGTCCTGCAGTTCGACCGCCAGTTCCTGCTCGAGCGCTGCCCCTTCCCCGAACCGCTGACCGCAGTGCGCATGCGCAGCAACGGCAAGGTCACCGCCCCGGTCTCATCGTTCCTGCGCTCGCTGGAACCCTTCGCCCTCCGCGAGGAGAACGCCGTGTCCCGGCAACTCGCCACCAGCGCCCTCGACCTGGTCGGGGTTGCCCTGGCGGATCACTTCGGCGATGCCATCGTCCCCGGCTCCAGCAGCACCAAGCACTTCCTGCGCGCCTGCACCTACATCAACGCCTACGCCGACGACCCCGCCCTGGACCCTGCCCGCATCGCCTCCTCCATCGGCGTCTCATTGCGCTACTTGCACCAGCTCTTCCGAGACCACAACACCACCGTCGCCACGTACCTCATGCGCCGGCGCCTCGCCCGCTGCCGCGACGACCTCGTCTCGGCCCAGCACCGCGCCAAGACCATCACTGAGATCGCCCTCAGCCACGGCTTCAAGTCCCCCGCCCACTTCTCGCGCTGCTTCGCCGAGGCTTACGGAACAACCCCCAGCGACGCCCGCCGAACGGCGTGAACCTCCCCGGGGTTCCCGCGCACTCCATCCAGGAAAGCCAGGGCGGTTCAGATGGGCCGCATCTTGGGTGCTTGGAGGCTAGTCAGGTGCCGCTAGGAGCGTTTTTGGGCGCGATCGGGGGCTGATCGGGCGCGACAGAACCCGCCATCTGCGGCGGGCCGCGTTTTTGTCCCTGCGCACAGTGTTCATCGGCTTGCGGACCGACGGCGAGTCCAGGCGCATCCGGTTTGTTACGTTGTTATAACGACTACAGTCACACAGCCGCATCGGCAGCGAAGCCGCTGTGCCGCCGGTTGCTGCAGCTCGCGCAAGGAGTGAGAGTCTTGACACCAGCCCGGTTTCGTTTGTTCCGCGGCGGCGGCGCTTCGGGTCTGGGTGCCGGTTGGTGGTCTCGTTTCGTCGGGTGGGCTCATGTGGTCCTCGCCGGGACCGGCGGCACCGGTGTGAGACCGCTGCGGGTCGCTTTGCTGGCTGCGCTGGCTGTGGTTGGGATGTTGGCCGCGTCGGTTGCGCCTGTGGGGGCGGCCCTGGCTCGGCCTGCGGCGGTGACGGGGTGGAGTCCGGCGGTCACCGGCACCGCGGCCGAGACGACAACGCCCACCAAAGAGACCGCCCCGAAGTCGACGGATCCTCCGGGACAGCCGGCCCAAGAAAGCGACACGGCTGAGGCGGACGCGGCCTCGGTGGTGTGGGAGGCGACGCTGACGGTGGGGGCCGACGATTCGCAGCCGTCGGGGTCGGGCTATTCGCGTTGGGCGGGGGTGGGCGACCTGTCGGAGCGCGGGCTCACGCTGGGCGGTACTTCGATGCGGGTGATGTTGATCGTGCAGCTCGCGGGGGGCCTCTTTTTGGCCATGGACCGCGAGACCGATACCGACTTCACGCTCACCCTGGGCGATGCCGAGTTCGTCGCCGGCGAGAGCCTGGTCCCCGACACCGAGGGGTCGGGCCGCTACTGGTGGGCGACCGACACCGACCTCTGGACGGCCGGCGAGGAGGTCGATGTCAGCATCAGCGTCGGTTCGGCGACGCTGGGCGAGCGGGCGGCGGCGCCGCCGATCGCATTCTTCAGCCAGATACCCGACCACCACGACGGCACAGAGCCGTTCAC
>JAPOVS010000010.1 GCA_026708055.1 bacterium
GCACGCCGCCCTCCATTGAAGTACGAGCTGGCGCCCGAAGAACATCAGAGCGCGCGAGATTCGGCGGCGTGCGCACGCCGCCCTCCATTGAAGTTTCCCCCGCGGCGAGGCGCCCCCGGGGTACAACTTATTCGGCGGCGTGCGCACGCCGCCCTCCATTGAAGTGCGACCTACCCGATCGAGCCGACCCCGCCGAGCGGGATTCGGCGGCGTGCGCACGCCGCCCTCCATTGAAGGGGGAGCTTTGATGACGCGATCTGTGTCGGGGCCGATAATTCGGTGCGAACGGGCACACCACGCACTCGCCTGGCGTGCGGTACCCGGAATCAGACGGTCAGCCTGATGTCTGGTTACTCTGCCGGACCGCCACCCTCACAGGTCGATGGTGATCTAGCCAGGAGGGTCCGTGACCCTGCGATCCTCTAGCTGAGCTGCGACAACCGGGGAGATCGTCACCTGTCGTCGATGGGCGCGAGTTGACACTTCATTGAGCGACGATGTCTCGTAAGTGGACATCCGGGATTCGGGCCTGTCAGTCAGTCTCTGGGGTTCCAGGGGGTGGCATTGCCATCCGGGTTGGCTGCCCGCCGGTCGTTCCCACGGGTTGCCCTGTCGTCTCGGTCTGGTGGTCTGCCTGTGGTCTGGGCTTGTCGGCCCGCCGTCCCGGCGAGGGCCGGGATCCAGTCGGCGGCGGGCGCAGCACTGGATGTGACATTGGTCACACTCAGGCGAGCGGTTCGTCCCGACCGGCTCGACGGTGCCGCAAGAGCCGCTGGCCTGGGAGTTGGCAGGTGCCGGCCCGCCGGGTCCCGCCGACCGCGCAGACCCGTTTCCATATAAGACGAAAACTGTACATACAAACGTTGCTAGCCTGTCTCACCCGGACTATAGTATGGGGACAAGCGATCAAGGGGTCCGCCCGGCGGCGAGGCGGGCCCGGGGGACACGGCGAGAGGGGGCGACGGCCAGATGGGTTGCGAGCAGACACCACGCAGCGCACCGGAGGGGGCTGGCGGTGCGCGGGTCCGCGAGTGGGCTGCTCTGGGCGAGTGGCTGGGTTCGCCGCCGCTGCTGCACAAGGTGGACTTGGAGGTGCTGCACGAGCGGTTGACCTTCATGGGCCGGGCGCGGGCCTCTCTGGCCGCCTTGGAGGCCGACATGGTCGCTGAGATCTCCCGCCGCGAGGGCGACGCGGCCGCGGAGGAGACTTTGCGGCGGACTCAGAAGCGTTCCCGGGCCGGCGCCCGCAAGGCCGTCAAGACCGCCGCGCAGCTGGAGTGGGCGCCCAGCGTCGCCGAGAAGCTGGCGGAGGGGGCGATCACCCCCGAGGCGGCCGGGCTGATCCTGGACGCGGCCGGCGAGACGCCGGTGGACCACGGCGCCCTGCTCGAAGCCGCCGAGTCCGAGCCCGACGACCTGTTCCGCCGCACCCTGAAGGAACACGTCAACGAGCGCACCAGCGAGCAGGAACTCCAGCGCCGCCGCGAGGGCCAGCGGCGCCGGCGGCGCGCCTCGATCAGCGAGCAGCCCGACGGCATGTTCCACCTCTTCGCCCAGTTCGACCCGCTCACCGGCAACCAGGTCCGCAACGCCCTGCTCGCCAAAGCCGACCAACTGTTCCGCCGCGAGGACTCCCGGGACCGCCCCACCGCCCCCCAGCGCCTCGCCGACGCGCTCGCAGAGTTGGTGTGCAACAGCGATCCCGCCGGCGCGCCCGCAGGGGTCGAGCTGATCGTGCTCGCCGACTACGACCAAGTGCGCGACGAGATCGCCGACGCCCGCCTCGCCGACGGCACACGGCTCACCGAGGCCGAGGCCCTGGGGCTGGGCTGTGACGCCAAGATCCTGCCGGGCATCTTCAACAAGCACACCGGCGACGCCGCGCTGGGGCGTTCCCAGCGCAAGATCCCCCCCTGGCTGCGCAAGCAACTCGTCGCCCGCGACGGCGGCTGCATCGGCTGCGGCGCCCACCACAACATCTGCCAGGTCCACCACATCCGCCACTGGCAACACGGCGGCCAGACCACCCTGGAGAACACCTGCCTGCTCTGCTGGCGCTGCCACCAGATACGGGTCCACCGACACGGCGAAGAAGTCGCCCGCCGCCCCGACGGGCGACTCACCCTCGCGCACCCCGCCGACACACCCAGCGCCGACCCGCCCACGCGCCCGCCGCCGCACGACCGGCGCCGACACCACCACACAGCGACCCCCGACACCTCACACCCGCCGCCGCGCGACGGACACCGACCCCAACCCACCCCGACCACCGGAACCGACAGCCCGGACACCCCACACCCACACCCGCACAACCCCCGCCGCGCCTCTCGTCGAGGAACCGGCCGGCGCGGAGCCCCGCCGAGCCCAGGGGTGCCGGCGACGCTCTTCTAGCGTCCCGAGCCGCTAGTTCGTGGGAGATGTCGGGTGAGGTCGACAAGGCTCGCAGCAGCGGTTCCGCGCCAATCGCGGCTCCATCCGCAGTGAGGTCTGGTGACGCCGACTCGCGTCGCTCGCCAGCGGCCGGGGCGAGATGGGTGAGGGTCTCCGCTGGGGCGGCGGGTTCGCTGCGAGCCGTGCCCAGATCGCCCGGTGTGCCGAGGGTTGCGGGTCCGGCCGGGTGAGGGCGACGGACCTGCGAGACCCTGGGTGTTGTGTCCGGAGAGGACGAGTTGCCGATGCCTGCGACAATCCACACGCTGAAGGTCACTTTGCGCGACGTAAGCCCGCCGGTGTGGCGGCTGCTGGAGGTTCCCTCGGATATGACGCTCGGTGACCTGTCGGGCGCGTTGGTGAGGGCAATGGGGTGGGAGGGCTACCATCTCCACGTCTTCACCGCTGACGGCACCGCATACTGGCCGGCCGGCAACGACGACTGGTCCGACTATGAGGACGAGGCCCGGTACCGGGTCGGCGATGTGCTGCCGCGCAGCCGGATGACGATGGACTGGGAATACGACATGGGTGACTCCTGGAGCCACGAGATCGCCGTGCAATCCATTGCGCCGGCCGGTTCCGGGGCGACTCTGCCGCGCTGCATCGACGGCAGCGGTGCCTGCCCGCCCGAAGACTGCGGTGGCGCCTGGGGTTACGCCGATCTCATCGACGCTGTCGACGATGCCGACCATCCCCGCCACGACGAAGCAATCGAGACTCTCGGCGAGAGCTACGACCCCAGCTACTTCCGCCCACCCGAACGGCGTCGCGGATAGGCGCCTCCCCCGGCGGCCTCGAGACGGCAACCCTCGTTGTCGGCCTGTGTCTCCGCGAGGGGGACGAGCCGGGTTCGCTGCGCCCAGGCGACGATCCGGCGGCCCGTCTTCCACGAGATCCGCCGCCGCTGGCCCGATGCGGCGCTGGCTACGATGCGGCGCTGGCTACTCGGTGGCGACGAGGGTCTCGGTGCGTCCCTTCATCTGGCCGAGGCTCTCGGCGAGGTTGATCACGGTGGCGGTGAGTTGATCGATTCGTGAGTCGGTCCGTTCGGCCGAGGAGCGGATCTCTTGGCGGATCTCCTTGCGGAGTTCGGCGAAGCCGGTGTTCATCTCCTCGCGCAGCTTGGCTGATTCCCGGCGGAGTTCGGCGAAGCTGGCGTTCATCTCCTGGCGGAGGTCCCGGATGTCGTTGCGGCGTGAGCGGTCGAGGTAGAGCATGACGGTCAGGACTAGGGCAAGAACGCCGAGGATTGCGGGTTCCATGTGGGGCCTTTCGGATCGGAGCCGGTGAGTCGGCAGCGGATCGCTGCGCGCCGCCCGTCTGGGCAACACCGGCCGGTGACCGAAGTCCATGCAGCCAATCGAATGTGCAACTATTCACGATACTCAAATACTTTCAGTCGGTCAAGTAGACGGTCGTCCACCGAGGCGCAGCGGCAACCCGCTCAGTACAGTGACTCTCCGCCGCCGGTCTCGGGGATGCGCCCCGGCGGTCGGCTGCTGCGGTCATCGGAAGGGGAGACGATGGGTGCTTGGACGTTCGAGGGGATCAAGCTGCCGGGTTATGAGGGGCGGGTGGCGGTGGTGACCGGCGCGGCGCGGAACATCGGTCGGGCCATCGCCGAGGCGATGCGGGAGCAGGGCGCCCAGGTGGCGTTGCTGGACATGGACTGGGAGGGCGAGGAGAGGCCGGACGACCCGGGGATGCTGGCGCTCGACTGCGACGTGGCCGATGAGGCTGCGGTGGACGCGGCGATCAGCCAGGTGGAGGCCACGTTCGGGGCGCCGTCGATCCTCGTCAACAACGCGGGGATCCTCGGCCCCGCCGGAGTGCCCAACACCACCCTGGATGACTGGCGGCGGGTCTTCGACGTCAACTCGACGGGGGCGTTCCTGTGCATCCGCCGGGTGCTGCCGGCCATGCGGGAGGCCCGCTACGGGCGCATCATCAACGTCGGGTCCAACTCCGGGAAGATGGGCAGCCTCTCGGGAGTCACGGCCTACGCCGCCTCCAAGGGAGCGGTGCACACCCTGGCGAAGGCGGTGGCGCCGGAGGTCGCCAAGGAGGGCATCACCGTCAACGCCCTGGCGCCGTCGATGGTCCACAGCCGCATGACCGAGCGGCCCAACATGGACCAGTACGCCGCGCTGGTACTGGTCGGGCGGATGGGAACCCCCAGCGACGTGGCCTACGCCGCCCTCCATTGAAGGCCGGCGATGGCGCGCGCCCGGCGTCGGAAAAGGGAAACGGAGTTGGCGGCTCGGCCGAGCCGGCCTTCGTTGAGCGAGGATGTCTGGTAAGTGGACATCCCAGGCTGATCTGAGTTGCCGGGGCAGCTGCCCCGGCCTTCGTTGACACACATGTCGCGTTATCGCGTCCAAGTCGGATGTGCCGTCAACGTGCTGGCTCCGCTGAGTCCTCCGCCGCCTGTGGGTGCCTCAGCGACCGTCTGTGGCCTTGACCGGGTACTCGCTACGACGTGCCGGATGTCAAGGTCGGAACTACTCGGGCACGCTGCTAATTCCCCGGCGTCCCCGCGACGTCAACTCTCGCTGTCGGCCCATGGTTCCGCAAGCGGGACAAGCCGCGTGCGCTGTGCCCAGTCGATGATCCAGCGGTCCGTCGTGGCGAGGCGCATTCCCTCCAGCATGGCCGTGGCGACGATCAGCTGGTCGGCGGGGTCGTTGTGGAATCCGGTGCTCATCAGCAGGACCGACTCGACGGCGATGTCGCCGCTGACGGGGATTTCCCGGAGGCCCGATTGCAGCCGCTCGCGGCGCCAAACGGCGGGGTGGCATCCCAGGTCGATCCGCCCATGATGATGCAGGCGAGTGGTTTCCACGAACGTCACCGTGGAGACGGCGACGCCGCCTTCCGGGAGAGCGGATTCCACCTCCTCCTTGAAGAGTGCGCCGATCTCTCCGGCGTCGGCGGTGAGCCGTAACAGGACGTTGGTGTCCAGCAGGATGCTCACGGGCGGGCGGGTGGATCAGATGTCGGGTCTGTCGATGGTCCCGTGATCGGCGAGCATGTCCCAGTCGTCGGCCGGAATGGCCGGCTCACTGTCGATGTCGGCGAGGATGCGCAGTTGACCCACGCAGGATCCCACCAGCTTGGGCCGCTCCGGTCGGAACGGGCTGACCCGCACGACCGGTCGCCGGTGCTTGGTCACGATGATCTCCCTTCCGGTCTCTTGGACCTCGTCCATGAGGCGCAAGCACGTTGTCTTGAACTCGCCGGCGGGCACCGTGCGCGCCACCGAGGTCGTGGTCGAGTCGGTCATGTCCCAAGTATAGGCGTATTTCTCTGACCACAAATTGACGTTCGGTCGCTCCCAGCGACCGTGCGCGCCCGGCGCGACAGCGCGGAGTACGGGCCGAAACGGGTGGAGAGCCTGGGTCGACCTGAGAGAGCCGGCCCGGCGCGGCGGTTGCTCTGGTCTAGCGTCGGGGGCGTGCTTACCGACGGGCTCGACCATGTTGCCGTCATCACCAATGACGCCGATCGGCTGCAGCGCTTCTACGTCGAGGTGTTCGGTGCGATCGTCGAGCGAGACGGGCCGGAGATGCCCGGTGGTCCCCGCATGGTCATCCTCCGCATCGGTGCCGGCACCGAGTTGAACGTCTTCGAGATCGAAGGGAACACGCAGGCCGATCACCAGACGCCGATGTTCGGACGCGGCAGGCTCGACCATCTCGGCCTGCGAGCGCCGAGCATCGAGGCGTTCGACGAGATCCGCCGCCGCCTGATGGCCGCGGGCGCCACCGACGGGTTCGTCACCGACTTCGGGCCGAAGCTCAGCGTCTTCTTCCGTGACCCGGACCGGATGGAGTGCGAGGTGCTCGTGGCCAATCCCGACGCAGTGCCGGGCCGGTTCAACCCGCCGGGGACGCCCGCCGCTCGCTACCAGTCCTGACCGCCGCCGTCGCCGGCAAGGGCCTCGGCGCGGCCCACCACTACAGTGGACGCACTCACCCGGACCGGGTGACGGTGGCGGGGTTGCGAGCCGCCGGAAGGGGAGACGATGGGTGCTTGGACGTTCGAGGGGATCAAGCTGCCGGGTTATGAGGGGCGGGTGGCGGTGGTGACCGGCGCGGCGCGGAACATCGGTCGGGCCATCGCCGAGGCGATGCGGGAGCAGGGCGCCCAGGTGGCGTTGCTGGACATGGACTGGGAGGGCGAGGAGAGGCCGGACGACCCGGGGATGCTGGCGCTCGACTGCGACGTGGCCGATGAGGCTGCGGTGGACGCGGCGATCAGCCAGGTGGAGGCCACGTTCGGGGCGCCGTCGATCCTCGTCAACAACGCGGGGATCCTCGGCCCCGCCGGAGTGCCCAACACCACCCTGGATGACTGGCGGCGGGTCTTCGACGTCAACTCGACGGGGGCGTTCCTGTGCATCCGCCGGGTGCTGCCGGCCATGCGGGAGGCCCGCTACGGGCGCATCATCAACGTCGGGTCCAACTCCGGGAAGATGGGCAGCCTCTCGGGAGTCACGGCCTACGCCGCCTCCAAGGGAGCGGTGCACACCCTGGCGAAGGCGGTGGCGCCGGAGGTCGCCAAGGAGGGCATCACCGTCAACGCCCTGGCGCCGTCGATGGTCCACAGCCGCATGACCGAGCGGCCCAACATGGACCAGTACGCCGCGCTGGTACTGGTCGGGCGGATGGGGACCCCCAGCGACGTGGCCTACGCCGCCCTGTTCCTGGGCAGCTCTGCCGCCTCGTTCATCACCGCCGAGGTGATGGACGTCAACGGCGGCTACTACATCGACTGAGCCGGCTGGGGGGAAACCCGGCACCGCCGGACGGCGGTCTCAGGTCCGGGCGCCGTCGATCGC
Source organism: bacterium (assembly GCA_026708055.1). Taxonomy (NCBI): domain Bacteria; species bacterium. The sequence goes on from JAPOVS010000010.1 coordinate 7,274, forward strand.
CGGATCGCCACCGCCGAGCAAGCTGGGTTGGTACACACCGAGAATTGCCACGCCGCCATCGTATGCATACATATGTTTGTGCACAAGGGCCGCATTTTGTCCAGCTCGAGGCGAGATCGTGTCAACCGATTCGGGTGCATAACCGTCTGTACGGGTATGAGGAAGGAATCCCAAGAGCAGACCCCCCGAACGGGAGCGACGCAGCATGCGCCGCACTGCACGTGCAGCCCGATCCGTTGGGCTTCGCCGGCTCTGGATGACATCGATCCGGCGGACCTGCCGTGCCCGGCGCTCGCCCCGACTCCCCGTCCTGTGGCAGGGGCGCCCCGTCCCCGGCATGCCCGCCAGGTCTCGACCTGGGACTGGAGCCGGTCGGGCAGCCGCCGGCAGCGCCCGCAGGCTGCCTGAAGCCGCAACCAGAGAACAGGGCCGGTTACTGTCGGCGGTGCCCGGCCCACCCAACCCGTAACCGATCTCCCCTCCCAGCCCCCGGCCCCGGACTCCCCCTCCGGGGCCGGTTCATTTTTCTCGACCGCGTTGGGCGTGGGGCCGTCCCCCGGCCCGTGCGAGACTTGACGCCGCAGCGACCGCCGGACTCGACGGAGGGCCGACATGACGAACGCGCGGCAACTGGCCGCCGAGGCGGCTGCACAGATCGCCGACCGCCTGGGAGGCGGCTTCGACGCCACAGTCGTACTGGGCACCGGCTGGGACGACGCCGTCGCCGAACTCGGCGAACTCGGGACGCAGATCTCGGTGACCGAACTGGCGGGCTTCCCGGCGTCCCGCGTGGAGGGCCATGGCGGCACCGTCGGTGCGGTCTCCGCCGGTGACCGGCGGCTGCTGGTGTACCGGGGTCGCGTGCATCTCTACGAGGGGAACACCGCCGCGGCCGTGACCCACGGCGTGCGCACGGCTGCTGCAGCGGGGTGCGGGGTGGCGGTGTTGACCAACGCCGCCGGCGGTTTGCAGCCCCACTACCGGGTGGGCGGTCCGGTGCTGATCTCCGACCACATCAACCTCACCGGGGCGTCACCGGTGGAGGGAACCGAGTGGGGAACCGATCGTTTCGTGAATCTGGTGGACACCTACTCGCCGCGCCTGCGGGCGCTCGCCGCCGAGACCAGCCCTGCGGTGCCGGAGGGGGTGTACGCGGGCCTGCGCGGCCCACACTTCGAGACCCCGGCGGAGATCCGGATGCTGCGCGACATGGGCGCCGACCTGGTCGGCATGTCCACCGTGCTGGAGGCCATCGCGGCGCGCCACTGCGGCTTGGAGGTGCTCGGTGTGTCGCTGGTCACCAACCTGGCCGCCGGGATGACCGACGAGGGCCCCAGCCACCAGGAGGTGCTCGACGCCGGGGCGGCCTCGGGTGTGGCGGTGGGCCGGCTGCTGCGCGGCGTGATCGACCGTCTCTGAGGCGGGGTCACGACGGGTGCAGGCGGTGGGCCACGGGACTCGCCCAAGCCCCCGGAGGCACCGCGAGCGGTCGTCGCGGGGCTCCGATCCCGCGACGTGCCCATGAGCGACGATTCCGGATTGCGGGCCGCGGCCGAGGCCTGGTTGGCGGCCGATCCCGATCCGGGGACCCGCGCCGAGTCGGAGACCCTGCTGGCGTCAGCCGGCAACGATGCCGGAGCGACGGAGGATCTGCGCCGACTATTCGGCGAGCGGCTGCGGTTCGGCACCGCGGGGCTGCGGGCACCGCTGGGCACGGGTCGGGCCCGGATGAACCGCGTGACGGTCCGTTCGGCCACCGCCGCGGTCATGGCCACCCTGCCGGCCGGCGCCCGCGTGGTGATCGGGCACGATGCGCGGCGGAACTCCGACGTCTTTGCCGCCGACGTGGCGGCGTTCGTGGCGGCGGCCGGGGGTGAGGCGCTGTTCCTGGGCCAGGCGCCCACACCGGTGGCGGCACACGCCGTCGTGGACCGCGGAGCCGACGCCGCCATCGTCATCACCGCCAGCCACAACCCCCCGGAGGACAACGGCTACAAGCTCTACGACGCCGGTGGCGCGCAGATCGTGCCGCCCGCCGACGCCGCCGTGGAGGCGCACATGGCGGCCGCCCCGCTGCCGCCCCGGGACGCCCCGGCTCCCTCGGGCGGCGGGGCGATCACCGAGATCGGCCCCGAGGCGATCGAACGGTACCTGGCGGACATCGCCGGGCGCCTGGCGATGTCATCGCAGCCCGGCTCGCCGCTGCGAGTCGTCTACACGCCGCTGCACGGGGTGGGGGCGGCGCTGCTCGGGGCGCTGTTCGAGCGTCTGGGTCTGCCGGCCCCGGCGGTCGTCGGCTCGCAGGCCGAACCCGACGGGTCGTTCCCCACGCTCACGTTCCCGAACCCCGAGGAACCCGGCGCGCTGGACGCTGCCTACGAGACGGCTGACCGCACCGGGGCCGACCTGATAATCGCCAACGACCCCGACGCCGACCGCCTGGCCGTCGCCGTTCCCTCCGGCGACGGCTGGCGGCGCCTGACAGGCGACGAGTTGGGAGCGCTGCTGGCTGACTGCCTGCTGCGCCGCCGCGCCGCCGGCGGTTCCCCCGAGCCCGTGCTGCTGGCCGCCAGCGTCGTCTCCTCGCAACTGCTCGGGTCCATGGCCGCCGACGCGGGGGTGGCCCACGCCGAGACGCTCACCGGATTCAAGTGGATCGCCCGAGCCGCCGACGGTCGCCCCGAGCGGCTGCTGTTCGGCTATGAGGAGGCGCTGGGCTATGCCGTCTGCGACGCGGTCCGCGACAAGGACGGCATCAGCGCCGCGGCCCTGGCGGTGCAGCTGGCCGGCGAACTTCGGGCCGCGGGCTCCTCGCTGCTCGAGCGCCTCGACGATCTGCACCGCCGTCACGGCGTGCACGCCACCGGACAGGTCACGGTGCGCTTTCCGCCCGCCCAGGCCGCAGCCGGCCCTGCCGAGATCACCGCTCGCCTCCGAGAGGAGCCGCCCGCAGAGATCGCCGGACGTCTCGTGGCATCGCTGATCGACTACATGACGCCATCGGTCACCGCAGCGTCGGAGCCGCCGGCGGCAAGCGGGCGGCGGGACGAGTGGATTCCGGCTTCGGCCGCAATGACGAACGAGCAGACATCGAACGAGCAGACATCCGGACCTTCGCGAGCGCTTCCGCCCACCGACATGCTGGCCTTCGGGCTGACAGGCGGCGACCGGGTCATCGTTCGCCCCAGCGGCACCGAACCGAAACTGAAGGTCTACATCGAGACGGTGGAGGCGGCGACCGGCGACGACCTCGCCGCGGCCCGTCGTCGAGCCGAGAGCCGCCGTGACCTGCTCGCCGAGGGGGTCAGAGCACTCATCAGCCGGGGGCAGGCGGCTGAGCCCACGGCTCGAATGGGCCGGAGCCGCCGCTAGGCACGCAGGGTCAGGATCTCACAACGCGGGCCAGCGGCTTGGGCCAATCGGTGGTCGAGGGTCGCAAGCGGAATCTGCAGCAATTCGGCCAAGGCGACGTAGCAGGCGTCGTACATCGAGAGGTTGTGCCGAAGCTCCCACACCCGGCGGGCAACCGACGCGTGAGCGAAGAGCGCAGTGCGAAGGCCCAACAGTTGGTCGTAGGCCACCGAGGCCTCGTAGGCGGGCAGGCGTCCGGCCAGTGACTCGCGTCTCAACACATGGGCCACTTCGGTGGGCATCAGGTGCGGGGCTGCGAGTCGGTCCGAATTCATGACGGCCTCTGCCCAGGACCCGTCGGTGTCGCTGCTCAGCAGTCCGGCGACGACCACCGAGGCATCGATCACCAGCGTCACAGAAGACGGTCCTCCCGTTCCCTGCGCCCCTCGTCCAGATGCCGCAGGATGTCGTCGGTGCCGATCGTGTAATCGCTGCGCCGCTTGCGTTCTTGGATTCGCGCCATGAGCTCGTTCTGATCCGGTAACTCGGCGAGGGCGATCAATTCCGCCCGGAGGTATTGCTGGAGCGACCGCCCGCCGCGTGCCGCGCGTGCGGCCAACTCATCGCGGGTCTCCTGCGGCACGTCGCGAATGGTGATCGAAGTCATGCCTGCATAATAGTGGCACTAACAGCAGAATGCATCCACACGGCGGCCAGCTACGGCGTTCCTGCCGAGCGTGGTGCCGGCTGAAGCGCCTTGACCGGCGGGTTTGCGGCCCGCCCCGGGCACTCAAGCGTTCTTGCCGAGGGTCGTGGCGGGGCTGGCGGTCTGTCCCTGCAGGGCGCGACGGCGGGCGAACAGTTCCTCGGCAGCGGCCTGGGCGTCGGCGGCCACAGACGCCACATCGACGGTCGTGACCTCGCCTCCGGCGACCAGCCGTCGCCCCTGCACCCAGACATCGCTCACGTCCCGCGCCGAGGCGCTGAACACCAGGTGCGCGGGCACGTTGAAGTCCTCGCCGCGCAACAGCGGCACGAAGTGGAGGCTCCTCAGGTCGACCAGCACGATGTCGGCGTCCTTGCCCGTCTCGAGTGTCCCCGTGACATCACCGAGGCCCAGAGCCTCGGCACCGGCGCGCGTCGCCATGTCGAGGATGTCCCACGGATCGCCGACGGTGGGATCGAGCGTGGCGACCTTCGCCAGCAGTGAGGCGAACTTCATCTCCTCGAGCATGTCGAGGTTGTTGTTCTCCTTCTCGCCGTCGGTGCCCAGAGCCACGGTCACGCCTTGGCCCCGGTAGAAGCCCACCCGGGCCGGCCCGGAGGAGAGCTTCATGTTCGAGCACGGGCAGTGGGTGACCGCGGTGCCGGTCTCGGCCAGGATCTTCACCTCCCGGTCGTCGAGCCACACGCCGTGGGCGATCACCGTGGAGGGCCCCAGGATGCCGCGCTGGTAGAACTCCTCGATGGGGCGCCGGCCGAACTGTCGCAGGCACTCCTGCACCTCCCAGACGGACTCCGAGGAGTGCGTGTGGATGCCCGTGTCGAACTCGGCGGCCAGGTCGGCGGCGCCGCGGAACATCTCGGGGGAGCAGTAGAAGATGTGCTCCAGGCCCACCCAGGTGCGCACCCGGCCCCCGGCGGCCACCCGGTGCGTCTCCAGCAGCCGCCGGTTCGTCTCCAGCGTCTCGAAGTAGTCGTACAGGTCGGCCGTGTAGGGGGCGAGCGTGGCGCGGATGCCGATCGTCTCGGCCGCCCTGGCCGAGCCGTCCATGTGCCGCCACATGTCCAGCACCGAGGTGGTTCCGCCGCGCACTCCCTCCGTGTAGGCCATCCAGGAGGCCGCCTCGGCGATCTCGGGCGTGAGCGCCCGGTGCGCCGGGTCGATGTGGTTCTCCAGCCACTCCCACAGCGCCAGCGACTCGGCGGTGCCGCGCAGCAGGCCCGAATGCAGGTGGCAGTTGTGGATACCGGGGATCACGGCGTGGCGGTCGGCGTCGATGATCGCCACACGCTCGGCGGCCGGATGCCGGTCCACCTCCTCGACGCTGCCGACCGCGGCGATGGCACCGTCCACGACGAGGACCGAGCCGGGGTCGTGGTAACTGCGCCGGCCCTCCATCGGCAGCACGATGCCTCCGCGGATCAGGAACGAACGGTCGGCGTCGGGGTTCAGGGCCATGTGTTACTCCTTGGTGCGGGCTGGGGATGACGGCGGCGCCGATGACTCGAACGCAGGTCCGGTTCGTGTCGCTGTGCGCTGGATTCCGGCGTGCGCCGGACTGACGAACGGCCGGATGTCTGGAGTCACCCGGAAGCCTCCTACCGGTCGGGCACGTAGTTGAAGCCCAGCGACTTCGGCATGCGCGCCCGCCGGGCGCCGATGATCAGGATGATCAGCGCCACGAAGAACGGGATCATCTGCAGGGCTTCGGTGGGCACGCTGTCGGACACGATGTTGCGCAGGTTGGCGCCCAGGGCGTCGGCAAGCCCGAAGGCGAACGACCCGACCGCCACGCCCCACGCCGACCAGCGCACCATGATGATCACGATCAGGGCGATGAACCCCCGCCCGGCGGTGATGGCCGGCTCGAAGACGCCGACCAGCGCCGTGGTGATGGCGGCGCCGCCGAGCCCGGCGAGCAGGCCCGAGATGAGCGTGGCGACCGACCGCACCCTGATCACGTCGACGCCCCGGGCGAAGGCCGCGTCGGGATCCTCGCCCACCGCTCGCACCTCCAGCCCGAACACGGTCCGCTGGGCCACCCACCACACGATCGGCACGAGGCCGAGGGCCAGCCACGTCATCCAGCTGTTGGACAGGAAGGCCTCGCCCAGGAACGGGATGTCGGAGAGCCCGGGGATGTGGATCTCGGCAAGGATGTTCACCTGGCGGCGCTCGGCGCCCAGCGGCGTGGTGAGGCGGAAGATGTAGCCGGTGAGCCCGACCCCCAGGATCGTGATGCCGAAACCCACCACGACCTGATTTGCGTTCAGGCGCACGCACAGCCAGACCATCAGCAGCGCCAGCGCCGCGCCGGCCAGGGCGCCGGCCAGGAGACCCACGGCGATGCCCGTCTCGACCGTCACGTACAGCGACGTGAGGGCCCCGATGATCATGAAGCCCTCCAAGCCGATGTTCAGCACGCCGGCCCGCTGGGCGATCGTCTCGCCCAGGGAGGCGAAGATCAGCGGCGTCGCCAGGCGCATGCCGCCGGCGAAGGTGGCCGTCCAGAACGTCATCTCGGCCAGCTTGCCCACGTCAGGACTCCCCGTGCCCGTCGGGGTCGCCGCCGGTTCCCGCGGGGCCGCCGCGGGGATCACCGGTGCCGCCGGCCGTCCGGGCGCCCCTGTGGCGGACCACAGGGCCGAGCGTCTCACCGACGGAGCGCACCGCCCGGCGGAAGATCGCGGCGATCTGCGGGGCGTAGCGAACCGCGAACCCCAGAAGGATCAGCGCCTGGATCACGTCGCTCAGCGAGGCGGGGATGCCCTCGGTGGCCTGCATGTGCAGCCCGCCCGCCTGCAGCGCCCCCACCAGCAGCGCGGCCGCCAGGATGCCCAGCGGCCGGGCGCCCCCCAGCATCGCCACGACGAGGCCGAAGAAGCCGATCTCCTCGGCGATGTCCACGTAGAGCCGCCCCAGCAGCCCCGCGGCCTGCAACCAGCCCGCCAGACCGGCCAGCGCTCCCGAGATGAGCAGCGAGTTGAGGATTATGCGCCGCCCGGGAATGCCCAGGCTGTGCGCCAGGCGGGGGTTCTCGCCGAAGAGGTCGTAGCGGTAGCCCATCGTCGAGCGGGTCCACAGGCCGAACAGCGCCACCATCACCACGACGGCCAGCACGCCGGCGTGCAGCCGGGTGCTCGCCACCAGGTCGCCCAGGATGACACTGTCCGCCAGCGGATCGGACTTGGGGGTGATGGCCGCCGGCTCCTTGAGCGGACCGTTGAGGAGGTAGCCGAGCAGCAGGAAGGCGAACTCGTTGAACAGCAGCGTGGAGAGGATCTCGTTGACGTTGAGGCGTGCCCGCAGCAGCGCCGGAACCAGTGCCCACACCATTCCGAACACCGCCCCGGCGAGGGCCGCCAGCGGGATCGCCGCCGCCGGCGGGGCGTCCCGGAGAACGAAACCGGCGACCAGCGTGCCGATGCTGCCGGCGATGAGTTGGCCCTGCGCACCGATGGTTATGACGCCGGCCCGCAGCGCCACCGCCGCGCCGATGCCCACGATCGCCAGCGGAGCGGCCCGCGCCAGCGTCTCGCCGATGGCGAACGAGTCGCCGAAGCTGCCCGCCAGGATCGCCCCGTAGGCGGTGAGGGGGTTGTCGCCGGATCCTGCCAGGATGATCGCTCCCAGGCCGAGGGCCGCCAGCACTGCCAGCAGGCTGGTGCCGAGGCCGATCGTGGCGCGCTCGAACGGGGTGTCCGCGCGGGGGACCCGGGTGCCGTCGCCGGCGCCGGACGTCCCCGGCGCGCCGCCGCCGGAGGGACCCTCCGCGGTCACGCTCACGACGTGCCCTCCTTCCCGCCTCCGGTGGTTGCCTCGCCGGGATGGCGCCCGGTCGTACCCTCGCCGTCGTCCTGCGGGGTGCCGGAGTCGGCACTCGATCCGTCGCCGCCCCCGCCGGTGGCCTCCTCCGGTGCCCGCTCACCGGATCGATCCCAGTGGAGGCCGGCCATGACCGCGCCGAGGCGGGCCGAGGTCATCTCCTCGACGCCGAAGCGGTCGGTCACCCGCCCGCCGCTGAGCACCACCACCCGGTGGGAAAGGTCGGCCACCTCGTCGAGATCGGCGGAGATGATGACCACCGCCCCGCCGCGGGCCGCGGCTTCGAAGCAGCGGTCGCGGATCGCTCTTCCGGCGTGCGGGTCGAGGCCCTTCGTGGGTCCCGCCGCCACCAGCACTGCCGGATCCCGCTCCATCTCGCGGGCGGCCATGAGCTTCTGCTGGTTTCCGCCCGACAGCGAGGCGGCTCGGAGTGCCGGCTCGGGCGGACGCACGTCGAAGCGCTGGGCCAGGGCCCGGGCGTGGTGCCGCACCGACGCCCGCAGCCGCACGCCGAAGCGGGCGAACTCAGCGTCGGAGACCCGCCGTGCGATGAGGTTGTCGGCCAGGGTGAATCCGGCCGCCAGCCCCGCGGTGCGGTCCTCGGGCAGCAGCGCCATCCCCGTTGCGACAGCGGCGCCCGGCGAACCCGTCACGTCGGTCCCGTCGATGCGCACCGTGCCCCCGTCGGGGGTGGCCTGCCCGGTGAGCACCGACGCCAGCTCCTCCTGGCCGTTGCCCGCCACGCCCACCACGCCCACGATCTCCCCGGCCCGCACGCGCAGCGACACGTCCCGCAGGCCGGGGCCGTGCTCGGCGGCGAGGTGCAACCCGTCGGCCTCGAGACGCACGTCGCCCCGTTCGAGGTCCGGACGGCGGACCTCCAACAGCGAGAGGTCACCCACCATCAGCTCGGCGATGCGGCGCAGGTCGGAGCCGGCCACCTCCTCGCCGGCGGTCACGACCCGGCCCTGACGCAGCACGGTCAGACGGTCGGCCAGCTCGGCCAACTCCGGTAGGCGGTGAGAGATGTAGATGATGGGCGTGCCCTCGCTGCGCAGGCGCAGGCACAGCTCGATGAGCGCCTCGGTCTCCAGGGGGCCCAGTGCCGAACTGGGCTCGTCGAGGATGAGCAGGCGGGCGCCCCAGGCCAGGCTGATGAGGATCTCGGCCTGCTGGCGCACCGCCAGCGGCAGTCCGTCCACCAACTCGTCGGGAGGCACCGACAGGTCCAGTTCGGCGGCCAGGCGCTCGACCTCGGCGCGGGCGGCCTTGGCGTTGAAGGTGCGCGGCCAGGGGCGCCGGCCGGCGCCGCGTCGCGCCGCCGGGAGCGACCCGTCCTCACCGCCGCCGGGCGCCGCGGTCTCCTCCGGCGCTCCGGCGACCTGGCGGCGGGGGCGGCCCAGCTCGATGTTCTGCGCGACGGTGAGGCCGCGCACGAGGGACAGCTGCTGGCGCACGTGCGCCACGCCGGACGCGGAGCCGTCCGAGCGGCGCCGCGGGTTGTAGGGCTCGCCGAACAGCTCGAGTGTGCCGCGGTCGGGCCGCAGGGCGCCCGCGACGATCTTGGCCAGCGTCGTCTTGCCGGCGCCGTTCTCGCCAACGAGAGCGTGGATCTCCCCGGCCCGCAGATCGAAGTCCACGTTGTCCAGCGCCTGGGTGGCGCCGAAGCGTCGTGACACCCCCCGTGCCTCGAAGGCAACCTCGGGAGCCATGTCGGTGCTCACGGCGGCGGCGGGAGGGTGGCGCGGGCTGCGACCGCCACCTCGTCCTCGTCGACGCTGACGCAGCGGCCGTCCCGCACAACCACCTCACCGTCGGCGATCACGAGGTCGGCACGGTCCGACAGACCGGTCAGCACCAAACCCACGACCGGATCGTGCACGCCGACGCGGTCTACCGTGGTGATGTCCCAGGCAGCCACGTCGGCGCCCGCGCCGGGAGTGATCGTCCCCAACTCCGAGCGGCTGAGGCAGCGGGCGGAACCCCGCGTGGACATGGCCAGCAACTCGCGGGCGCTCAGCCAGCGCTCCGGGTCGGGGCTGTGCTGGCGGTGCGAGAGGGCGGCCAGCCGCATGTCGCCCATCTGGTTGGCGCCGTCGTTGGAGGCCGACCCTGTTGTGCCGAACCCCACCGTGCATCCCCCGTCGAGCCACCAGCGAACCGGTGCCGGGCGGAACCCCATGCGCAGGTCCGGGGCGACGAGGTGCACCAGCCCGACCCCGGTGGCGGCGTAGTCGGGGATCTCGCCCCGGGGGCAGTCCACCATGTGCGCCAGCCACACCCTGTCGTTGTGCCAACCCTCCTCGCCGATGACCTGCCAGGGGGACCGGCCGTAGCGGCGGCGGCAGAACTGGGTGTCCACCCCCTCGTAGAGATGCGTGTGCAGGCCCACACCCGGGTGCTCCGCCGCCATCTCGGCGAAGGCGGCGAAGACCTCGCGGCGGTCCACATGCGGTCCGCAGGGGGCCAGGTCGACGCGGACGCGGGCCAGCGGATCGGGGTCGTGGTAGGTCTCGATCAGTTCCAGGGAGTGGCGCAGCACCTCGTCGACGCTCTGGCAGGCCGAATCGGGGCCCTCGCCGCCTTCGCTGCGGGCGTAGGTCATGGTGCCCCGCCCGGCGTGCAGGCGGATGCCGACCTCCCGTGCCGCTTCGATGGTGGCCTCGATGTACGGCGCCGTCACGCCGCCCGGGAAGAAGTAGTGCTGGTCGGCGACGGTCGTCACCCCGCACAGCAGCGACTCGACCATGCCGGCCCGGGCCATCGTGGCGATCGCCTCGGGGGTGAAGTGACCGTCGTTCCACCACTGCGTGCAGATCCGCCCGAGGCCTATCAGCCAGTCGTCCAGCAGGACCCTCTCGAGTTCGGGGATGCTCCGCAGGCCCACCTGGTAGAGGTGCTGGTGCGCGTTGATGAGCCCCGGCATGACCAGCAGCCGCGAGGCATCGATGGCGGTCTCGCCGGTCTGCGGCTCGAGGTCGCCGATCTCGGCGATGCGCCCGTCGGCGATGCGCACATCGACGTCGCGCAGCTCCCGGTCGTCGCTGTCGAATGTCAGGAGGTGGGCGACGTCGCGCAGCAGTAGCCCGGGCACGGCCGCAAGTCTGGCAAAATTGCCACGAACGTGGAGGGAATGATCCGGAAGCCTCGCCCGGCGGCGGTCGTCGTCGGCGTCAGCACCCTGTCGATCGCGTTCAACTCGGCGTACGGCTACGTGCCGGGGTTCATGGCCACGGCGCTGCGCGCCGACCTGGGTATCGACCGCTGGCACGTGGGCCTGCTGGTGAGCCTCTACTTCGGCTGCGCCGGAGTGGCGTCCCTGGCCGCCGGGCGGGTCTGCGACCGCGTCGGCGGCCGGCTCACCGTGTTCGGGGGGATGGCGTTCGTCGTGGTGGCGTCCGGGCTGGCCGCCGGCCTGGGCGGCTACGCCCCGTTGCCGGCCGCCGGTGTGCTGGCGGGACTCGGGTACTCGCTGAACAACGTGGGGACGAACGTCGCCGTCGCCGGAGCCGTGAGCCCCCGGCGGCGGGCGGTGGCCCTGTCGACGCGGAGCTCGGGGATCCTCCTGATGAGCGCCCTGACCGCGGCGGTCGCTCCGGTCGTCGCCGACCGCTGGGATTGGCGATGGGTGTACGGCGGGCTCGGGGTCGGCGCTGCGGCGATGGCCCTCGTGGCGCTGGCGGTTCTGCGCGATGACACGGGCGACCCGCACGAGTTGCTGCGGCGCCGGTCGCTCCGCCTGCCGCGGGGCTTCTTCTGGTTCCCGGTGGGGGCGTTCTGCCTGATCGCCGGGGCGCAGCCGCTGCTCTCCTGGACGGTGCCGTACGCCGAGGAGTCCCTGGGTCTCTCGGCGACATGGGCAGGCGTTCTTGTGGGTGCGTCCTCCGCCGTGGGTGCTGTGGCCATGGTCGGCACCGGCGTGGGGGCCGACCGGCTGGGTGCGCACCGGCGCATGCGCCTGCTCGTCGTGCTGGTGGCGGGCACCGGCGTCTCGTGCCTGCTGCTCGCCGGCGGCCACCAACTCGGACTGCCGGTGGCGATGGTGGGCGTCCTCGGCGGGATCATCCTGCAGTTCGCCGGCATCGGCACGATGCACGCCACGGTGGTGGATCGGGCCGGCCCCGCGGTCGCCCGGGCCACCGCGGCCACCATGACCGGCTACTACCTGGGTGCCCTCGTGTCGCCGGTGGCGTTCGGCGCATTCGTGGACACCGTCGGCTCCTACGAGTGGGCCTGGCTGATTCTCGGCCTCCTCTTGGGGGGATCGGCTGTGTCGTTCCGCCTGGCAGGGCGGATCGAGCCGGCGGATTGAGACCCATGCCCCGGGGTTACCCTCGACCGGGCATGAAGACCGCGACTGCATTCGTGACGGGGCTGCCGACCTCGGAGAGACACCGCCGGTGCGTCGCGGTCCTCGTGGCTACCCGGTGCGTGGCCGCGGGTCACCTGGCCGGCCGAGACGCCCATCCGTCGGAGGCGGATCGATGAGTGCCCGCTTCGTTGGCCGGAGCGTGCCGCGGGTCAACGATGAGACGATGCTGCGGGGTGCGGCGCGGTACGTGGCCGACCTCGCCGGCCCGATGGCGGGCGTGCTGCACGCGGCCGTGATCCGCAGCCCGGTGGCGCACGGGATTCTGGAGGGCCTCGAGGTCGACGGACTTCCCGATGATGCCCGGCTGGTCGGCCCGGAGGACCTGCGCCGCCGGGCGACGGGCCGCCTGCCGGTCCTGTGGCAGATCGCCACCCAGAACCAGACATCCACGCCGCTGCTCGACGGCAAGGTGCGCTACGCCGGTCAGCCCATCGGCGTGGTGGTGGCGCCGAGCGCCGCTGCCGCCGTCGACGCCGCCGAGGCGGTCCTGCCGGTGATCGACGAACTGCCGGCGGTCACCGATCCGCTGGAGGCCCTCGCTGCAGGAGCGCCCCGCCTGTGGGACGACGTGGAGGGGAACCTGCTGGGCGCCTGCGCGGCCGGCGACAGCGACGAGCATGTCGAGGCGGTCTTCGCGGCGGCCGACCGGCGACTGCGCACCCGGCTGGTGATCGGGCGCCTCAGCGGAGCGCCCATGGAGGGGCGCGGCGTGCTGGCGTACACCGAGCCCACCGGGAAGCTGGTGGTCCACATCTCGACGCAGGCACCGCATGCCGTACGCGACGTCGTCTGCGCGGTGCTCGGCATGCCGCAGCACCGGGTCCGGGTCACGGCGCCGGACGTCGGCGGCGGGTTCGGCCTCAAGGACCATCTCTATGAGGACGAGCTGATGGTGATCATCGCCGCGCTGGAATCGGGATGTCCGGTGCAGTGGATCGAGACTCGGACCGAGTCGCTGCTGGCGACGACGCACGGGCGCGGCGAGATCTGCGACGTGGAGGTGGCCTTCGACGACGACGGCACGCTGCGCGGCCTGCGGGTCGACGCCGTGCGCAACGCCGGGGCGCAGTGCAGCGTCTTCTCCGGCGGGCCGCTGCTCGTGGCGCTCGGCATGGCGCCGGGGCCGTACACCTGGGACGCCGTGCGGGGCACCGGACGGCTCGTGGCCACCAACACCATGTCCGCCGGCGCCTACCGGGGATTCGGCCAGACCCAGGCGGCCCTCATCGGCGAGCGGGCGGTGGAACTGGTGGCCCGTGCGCTGGGCCGGCACCCGGCGGAGGTGCGCCGGCAGAACATGATCCGTCCCACCGACCAGCCCTACACGACGCGTACGCACGTCACCTACGACAACGGCGACTACAGCGCTCCGCTGCGCCGCGCCCGCGAGTTGATCGAGGACCGCATGGCCGCCGCCCCGCCGCCGAATGACGGCCGTCGGCGCGGGGTCGGGTACGCCTCGCACGTGCAGCTGGCGGGCGTGGGGCCGAGCAACCTGGGCGAGCTGCTGGGCCTGCGGGTCGGCGGCTACGAGAGCGCCGTGGTGCGCATGGAGCCCGACGCCAGCGTGCGCCTCTACACGGGCGTGTCGCCGCACGGCCAAGGGCTCGAGACCACCCTGGCGCAACTGCTGGCCGACGAACTGGGCGTCGACGTCGCCGATGTGGAGGTGATCCACAGCGACACCGACGTCACCCCCTATTCCGCCTTCGGCACCGCCGCCTCGCGCTCGCTGCCCCTGGGTGGCGGCTCGGCCGTCGTCGCCGGGCGCGAGCTGGCCGGGCGGATCCGCGCCATCGCGGCGGACATGCTGGAGGCCAACCCCGCCGACCTGACCCTCGCCGGCCGGCAGGTCACCGTCGCCGGCACGGTCGCTTCGGTGCCGCTGGCCGAGGTGGCCGCGGCGGCATACCGGGGGTTCCGGCTGCCCGAGGGGCAGGCACCGGGTCTCACCGCCTCGTACGTCTACGACCCGCCCAGCCCCACGTTCTCCTTCGCCGCCCACGCCTGCGCCGTGGCGGTCGACCCGGAACTCGGCAGTGTGGAGATCACGGACTACGTGGCGGTCCTCGACTGCGGCACTGTCGTGAACCCCGTGATCGTTCAGGGACAGGTGCACGGCGGCGCCGCGCAGGGCATCGGGGCGGCGCTCACCGAGGAGATCGTCTACGACGCCGGCGGTCAGCCCCGCACCACCACCCTGGCCGACTACCTCGTGCCCACCTCCGACGTGTTGCCCGGCTTCACCGTCGAGCACATGGAGACGCCGTCGCCGTACACCCCCGGCGGCATGAAGGGCATGGGCGAGGGCGGCACCAACGCCGCCTTCTCCTGCGTCCTCAACGCCGTGCTGGACGCCGTCACAACCGCTGGAGCCCCGGCGGCCGAGACGCTCGCCACCCCGCTCTCACCCGAACGCATCTGGCGGATCCTGCAGCGCCCTGGCTGACGCCCCGTGCCGGTCGTGGTCTCTCAGCGGACCGTTCGCGAGGCGGCGTGGCCGGCGGCGACGTAGGCGTAGGTGATGGCTCGGGCGTTGGCGAGGCCGCCCACGTAGCCGGGCTGCTCGACGTAGGCGGCGGCGTTGCCTGTGGCGTAGAGGCCGTCGATAGGGCGACGATCCTCGGTCAGCACCTGCGCGGCACTGTTGATCAGCAGGCCCGTCGAGTAGATGCCCGTGCCCAGCAGCTTCAGCGGCAGACCCCAGAACGGCGGCTCTGTGAGCGATCCCAGGTTCGGATTGGGCGACTGGTTCGGATCGCCCGCCCGGAGCCGGCTGTAGGGGAGCGTGCCGCGGCCGAACGCCGGGTCGTTCCCCTCCTCGGCGCCGTCGTTGAAGGCGGCGACCTGGTCGATGAGGCCACCGGCGTCGACACCGAGTGTGCCGGCGAGATCGGTGAGGTTTGACGCCTGCGCGAGGTCGGCCGGCCATTCCTCGCCGTCGCCGAGCCGGTAGCGGGTGCGATAGCGGTTGTCGCCGATGAGAAAGCACGGGTAGTTGGGGAACTGCCCCGCGGCGTCGCGTTCCTTCACAGCGCGTAGCAGGAACCCGTAGAAGCTCTCGTCGCCGAAGCGTCTCCCCGTCCGGTTCACGACGATGGCGTGAGGCAGTCCGAGTGCCCGCGACAGCTCGCGGTGCAGCGGCCGGTCCGTCCCAGGGTGGCGCTCGGTCGGGCTCTCGTAGCCAAAGATCGTGAATGCCTGCCCGGCGCGTGCCCGGGCGGCACCCGTGGGTTCGACGAGCGCCAGGCCGTCGCCGTCGAGCACCGGGGGAGAGGCCTCGAAGATCTCCGGCAATCCCTCCAGTTCGGCCGCGAACGGGGCATTGCCGTAGCTGCCCGTGGCGACGAGCACCCCTCGCCGAGCGCGGATCTCGCGGCGTTCGCCCTTCACCTCGACGACGGCCCCCGAGACCCTGTCTCCGCTGTGGACAAGTTCGATGCAGCGCGCCTCCAGCAGGATCGGCACTCCCCGCTGCACGAGAGCTGCGGCCGCGAACGCGGCGGACAGTCCGGGACCCCAGGTCCAGAAGTCGCTCTCACGGCGCTGCCAGTGCAACTCAGCGAGGACCTCGCCCGCGACCAGGTCACCGCCGGCTCGGCGCACCTCGTCATGGGTCAGGCCGAGGAGTCGGAAATGCGGTGAACTGCGACACCGGTCCCGCCAAGGTCCGAGAGCCTCGCCATCGACGGTGACCTCCAGGATCCGGCCACCCGACACCGATCCCGGAGCATCGGGGTGGTACTGGTCACCCAGCCCGGTGCTCTGGAAGCGCACGCCGAGGCAAGAGAAGTACGCCACAGCCTCGGGAGCGCGCCGGACGAACGTGGTCAGGAGGTCCTCGTCGAACGCGCCGGCGTCACATGCGACCCAACGCAGGTACCTGGTGGTGTCCTCCGCGCTGTCCTCGAGGCCGGCCTGGCGCTGCAGGTGGTTGTTCCCGACCCAGACCACGCCGCCGCTGTAGGCGGTGACACCCCCGATGAGCGGCGACTTCTCGACAATGAGCGCCTCGAGTCCCGCGTCGGCCGCACGCAGAGCAGCGGCGAGCCCGCCGAGCCCACCCCCGATGCAGAGGAGATCGCATTCGTGAGCCGCCACGAGTGCTCCCAATCGTCGATGTCGAGCCACGCCCGGTGCGGGAGGAGGGGAGAGCCGGACGCCTCCGACCTCCCGCGCTCGCCGCATCCGGCGATGCCGGAACAGCGACCGTACCATTGGCCGATGGACGCGATCCCCACCCAACCGACGGTGACGGGATGTCTGGCGGACTTCGTGACTGCCCACCGGAAGGCGTCCCTGCCCCAATCGGTGCAGCAGGTGGCCCGCAGACTGCTCTTGAACGCGGTGGCAGCCTCCCTGGCCGGCGCCGGCCATCCTGCTGTCAGCCGCCTGGGGGCTTGGGCGACCGACGCCGTGCCCGGAGGCGACGCCCGCCTACTCTGGTCGGGGGACAGGACGACCGGAGATCGGGCCGCGCTCTTCAACGGCGCCCTGCTCGAGGTGCTGGACTTCAATGAGACCCACATCGAGGCATTTGTGCATCCCACGGCCCCGGTGTGGCCCGCGGTGCAGGCGACCGCCGAGATATCGGGAGCCTCGCTGGCCACAGGACTCGTCGCCCTCGCCCTCGGTGTCGAAGTCGAACTGGCCGTTGCGACGATGCTGATGCCTGCGCACTATGAACGCGGCTTCAATCCCGCCGTGGCTGCCGGGGCCGTCGGGGCTGCAGCGGGCTGCGCGGCCGTGCTGGGGCTGGACGCCGAGCAGACGGCCCACGCCCTGGGTCTCGCCGCGTTGGGCGGCGCCGGCCCGCTGGAGGTCCTCGGAACGGACGTCCACTCGTATCGCATCGGCGACGCCGCTCGCAGCGGGTACGTCGCTGCGGACCTGGCGCGGCGCGGGTTCGCTGCACCTCTGACGGCGATCGATGGCGAGCATGGCCTCCTGGCGACGGTCGCGGCGTCTGATCCGACGCACGTTGCGTCCACGCTGGACTCTCTGGGCGCCGATTGGCGAATCTGCGGCCCGATCGCCTTCAAGCGCTATCCCACGGAGACCATCAGCCAGGCCCCCCTGGACTGCACGCTGGAACTCGTGGATCGCACGACCCCCGAGCGGCGGTTGCGGATCGCTTCGATGACGTTCGAGGTTGCCCCGCTCGTGGCCGAGGTGAACCGCAGCCGGCGACAGCGGTTCTCTGTCCCGACCGACGATCAGCAGGCCCGGTTCGACGGCAGCTTCTGCGTCGCCGCCGCGTGGTGCCGCGGACGCTTCACGGTCCAGGAGTTGGCTGCCGAAACACGTTCAGACCGCGCCGTGCTGGCGCTTCGCGACAAGGTCAGGTTCGTCGCCGACGAGGCTAGGCGCATGGAGAGCGCGTCGCTCAAGGTCACCTTCGCCGACGGCACCTCCGAGCACGCCACAACCGAGGCGTTCGGTGGATCAGCCGCGAATCCACTGAGCGACGAGGACCTCCTTGGCAAGCTGACCGACGCCGCCACAGGCGTCATCGACACCCGCCGAGTCCGGGCGATCAGCGCAGCGATCAGCGGGGACGGACCAACTCCGTTGGTTAGCGAGTTCACCGAACTGCTCTTGCTCGGGTGACTACCACTCCGGCGGAACTGTACGATTCCCGAGCCGATCCCCAACCAGTGGAGCCGACTGTCTCGGGCTCACAAAGGATCCAGATGCGACCGATCGATGGTAAAGCAAAGAGCGTCCGCCAGCTGCTTCAAGGTGTGAAGTATTCGATTGACTATTATCAACGCGAGTACCGTTGGGAAGCGAAGCAGGTCCGAGAGTTGATCGACGACCTGAGCGATATGTTCCTTGAAGAATATGAGACAGGGATCAGCCGACATTCGGTAGCAGACTTCCCCCATTACTTCCTTGGTTCGATTATCATCAGCCAGCGACGTGGGAAGAGTTTTATTGTCGATGGACAGCAGCGCCTCACGAGCCTTACTCTGCTGTTGATTGTTCTAAGAAACCTTCAACGAGATCGTGATGACGCCGTGCAGATCGATGATCTGATCTTTTCCGAGCGCTACGGGATGAAAACGTTCAATCTCGCGGTTGAAGAACGCTTCGCTTGCATGGACGCTCTGTTCGACTGCGCGCCGTTCGATCCGGCTGCTGAGAGTGAATCAGTGCGTAACCTCTATGAGAGATACCAGGACGTGGAAGATCACCTTCCTGCGGAACTCCACGAAGACGCACTCCCATACTTTGTAGATTGGTTGATCGACAATGTGCATATGGTTGAGATAACTGCGTACACCGACGAGGATTCATATCTCATATTCGAGACAATGAACGATCGTGGTCTGTCCCTGAGTCCAACTGAAATGCTCAAGGGGTACTTGCTCACAAACATGGATCAAGGCCGACGTGTATCGGCGAATGATCTATGGCGTGACCGGCTCCAAGAACTACGAGAAGAAAGTGATGAGCACGGATCCGATTTCTTCAAAAGCTGGCTTCGGAGTCAGTACGCCATGAAGAGCCGTGAGCGTCGCAAAGGAGCAGTACCTGAGGACTTCGAGCACATTGGCACCGCCTACCATCGCTGGGTGCGGAATGAATCGAAAGCTCTGGTCTTGAATCAATCCGAGGACTTCTTCGACTTCGTAAACGGTAAGTTCGACTTCTATAGCAGGCACTATCTCCGGCTGAGGAAAGCTCAGAGGGAGTTGATCCAAGGACTTGAACACATTTACTACAACGCAGACCATGGGTTCACGCTGCAAGACATACTCCTCCTCGCTCCTCTCAGAGTCGATGACACCGCACCGACTATCGAACGGAAGATGCGGCTAGTCGCGCAATTTGTGGACATCCTCTTGGCTTGGAGAATCTGGAATTTTCGGTCGATTGCCTATTCGACAATGCAATACTCGATTTTCCTGCTTGTGCGCCAGATCCGTGGACTAGACGAAGAGGACCTGGCCACGACGTTACACAAGAGACTTCTGAAGGAATCCGAGACGTTTCGTAGCAATTCCCGACTGCGGGTACATCAGCAGAACCGCTATTCGCTCCAGCGACTGCTCTCGAGATTGACAGACTACGTGGAGACACAGTCTGGTCAGTCGTCTCGATATCTGGAGTATACTGCACACGGTAGGAATCGCTATGAGATTGAACACATTTGGGCTGACCAACCTGATCGGTATGTTGACGAGTTTCGTCATTCCAGCGACTTCTCAGAGCACCGCAATAGGATCGGCGGTTTGTTGTTGCTTCCCAAACGATTCAATGCCAGCTATGGCAGCCTCCCCTATGAAGACAAGCTGCCGCACTATAATTCTCAGAACTTGCTGGCACGTTCGTTGCATCCGCAGGCGTACGAGCGGAATCCTGGATTTGTTAGCTTTGTGAGCGCTAGCGGTCTCCCGTTTCGCGCGCATGAGGACTTCAAACGTTCAGATCTGGAAGAACGTGGCGAGCTCTATTGCCGACTGGCAGAACGCATCTGGAACCCGGATGATCTGTTGGATGAGACAACCGGGTGACATGTGCTCACAATCGCCGGTTGCTCAGTGCAAGCCGAAGACGTCGGTGGTGAGGAGGCTCTCGCGCACGTATCAGCCGTTGATCGTGTATGTCGCGGGCAGTTCGCTACACCTGTCGCACTCATGCCACCAGTGACGTCGCAGCGGGCCCGTCGTCTGACGGTTGACGGGTTGACGAGCTAATTGTTTGCGGTATGCTGCAATGGTCATGGGGACGGAATCGCACATCGTTGATCTGCTCGGCTGGCTGCTGGCTCGTCGGACCGACCCGGGTCGGGGCCACGTGATTCTGAGCGAGGCCGAGTATGACGATCGGCTCCGTCGCGTGTTCGAGGCGTCGAGCGATGCCGAGAGCACCTCCGAGCGGTGGGTTACGGAGGCTGCATTGCGGATGATCCGGAATCGCCTGGTGCACGGCGAGATCGAAACGAGCGACTCTGACCGCCTGATTGAGTCCCTTACTGTGGAACTTGAGCCGGGACTTCGGCGGCCGGTGCGAACGGTCTTCGACGAAGCGGTGCGCGAGCTTCGCCAGCACCGCGACAGCGACATCGGGTTGTCGGCCGCAGCTTCCGTCGCTGACAGCTTCGTCGAAGCATTGACTGCTGGCGCGAGATGGTTGGGCAAGCTCGAAGCCGATGAGGCAGTAGGCCTTGGGCGCAGTGCAGCGGCGCAGGTGTTGGCGGCGGCACGCTGGTCTCAGGTAGTTGGTGATCGGCTCGACACCACTCAAGTCGCGCGACTCCTCGGTGTGACCCGCCAGGCGTTGGCGAAGCGCCAGCAGACGGGATCGCTCCTCGGTCTTCCCGGCGACGGCACGACCTGGTATCCGACATGGCAGTTCGATACTGACGAGGGACGCATCCGCCCCGAGGTGCGTGACGTGCTCGGCGCCTTCAGGGATCGCCTCGATGAATTTGATCCGCTCCTCGTCGCTGCCTGGGCTACGACACCGCAGGACGAGGACCTCGCCGGCGAGACGCCCGCCCACTGGCTGCGCGCTGGTCGTGATCAGGATCAGCTGCGCCGCGCTGCCGAAAGGGCCGCCGCGCGGCTGAACCGATGAGCGACTGGGGAGACTTCCCCGCTCGTCGGATCGATACGGCAACACCGCTCTTCCGCATCCACCAGCGCCATCATCACCCGGCTTGGTTCAACACCGACGGGCTATTGCGATTCGACCCGCCGCAGGGCCACCGGGATCGGTTCGGCGTGTGCTACCTCGGACTCGAGCCGCTTGCGTCCTATGTCGAGGTGTTCGGTCGAATCCGCGTAGTGCCGAAGGCTGAACTCGACGGTCGGCGTCTCTCAGAACTCACCGTGCGTCATGTCGTCGAAGTTGCCGACCTGACCGACCGCGCAGTGCTCGGCGCCTTCGGGATCACTGCTGCCCACTCCGTGGGTACCGACTACGGGCCCGCTCAAGAACTCGCCAGCCGACTGTTTGAGGTCGGCTTCGACGGCATCGTGTACCGAGTCCGTCACGATCCCGCAATGGAGCTTGAGGCGGTCGCTCTCTTCGGAGAACCTGGCGAGACCCCCAATCGTTTCTACCCACCCAAGTCCAGTCCCATAGCCCAGGAACTGGTAGCGGCAGGACGGGGGTTCCACATTGACGTAATCCCAGCGGCTCCGCTGCCTAGCTGAGCATTGGAGCCGAGATCGGCCACAAGGACGACGTATGAGCGTCAGGTGGACTGTTGCGGTGGTCTCTCAGTCGCTGCTGGCGCGCGGTTTCGGACCGCGTAACTTCAAGTTGGCGGCTTCGCGGTCCCAGGTGGTCGGCGTGATGCCCTGCTGCCGGAGTTCGACCTTGCGGACCTTCTCTGTCGGTGTCTTGGGGAGGCTCGTCACGACCTCGACGTAGCGGGGGAGCATGAAGCGGGGGAGACGGGGCGACAGGAAGTCGATCAAGCCGGCCGGTTCGATGCTCTCGCCGGGGCGGGGCACGACCACGATCTTGACCTCGTCCTCGCCCCACTCGGACGGCACGGCGATGGCGGCCGACTCCAGCACGCCGGGATGCTCGTTGACCACCGCCTCCACCTCGGCGGAGGAGATGTTCTCGCCGCGCCGGCGGATGGTGTCTTTGATGCGGTCACAGAAGTAGTAGTTGCCGTCGGCGTGGTAGCGGAAGGCGTCGCCGGTGTGCAGCCAGAGGTTGCGCCACGCCGCCGTCGTCGCCTCGGGCATGTCGAGGTACCCGGCCATGAGCGTCCACGGCTCATCGGACCGCACGATCAGTTCGCCGACCCTGCCGGGTCCCACGTCCTCGTCGTCGGTGTCCACGACGCGCACCTCGTAGCCGGGGCGCACCTTCCCGCAGCTCTCCAGGTCCGCCAGCGTCCAGCCCTCGGAGTGGATGGGGACGCTGATCTCGGTCATGTTGAAGGCGGTGGAGACGCGCACGCCGAATCGCCGCTTGAAGTCCTCGAGTTCGGGAATGAGCGGGACCATCACGACGGTGTGCAGGGGCCCCTCGGCATCGTCGGGGCGCCGGGGTTGGCGGTTGATGAAGTTGGCCATCGCCCCCAGCAGCAGGGTCGTGGTGCAGCGGTAACGGCGGATGTCGTCCCAGAACGCCGAGGTGTTGAAGGAGGGGCGCATGACGACGCGCCCGCCCACCAGCGCGAACGTGTAGACGGGTCCCTTGCCGCTGATGTGGAACAGCGGGAACGGCATGTAGTAGGCGTCGTCGGCGCCGAAGTCGCCCGTGAAGATCGACGTGGATGCCGTGGCGTGGAGCTGCGCCCACGGCACCAGCACGCCCTTGGAGGGGCCGGTCGTCCCCGAGGTGTACATGACGGTGGCGATGTCGGCGGGGCCGGGGCCGTCGAGGTCGGTGGCGGGCGCTGCGCCGGCCAGGAAGTCGCTCCTGCCGATCACCCGGAACGGCAGATCGCTCGTCACGTCGTTCCGGTCGTGCACCACGATCGTCTCCAGGTGTGTGAGTTCGGCGGCGACGTCAGCGAGGCGCTCCAGGTAGTCCGCGGCGGTCACCAGCAGCTTCGAGCGGGAGTGCTCCAGCAGGTAGCGGAGCATCCGCCCCACGTAGCCCGTGTTGACGGGCACCTCCCAGGCCCGCAGCCAGGCGAGTCCCAGCCAGGCGCTCACGGCGTCGATGCCCGTCGGGAGCATCACGGCCACGCGGTCGCCGGGCTCGATGCCCAGGCGGCGGTAGGCGTCCGCCCAGGTGAGCGTGTACCGATGCAGGTCGCCGTAGGAGATCGAACGGCCGTCCACCTCCTGCAGGAAGGTGCGGTCGGGACACTCGGCCGCTCGGGCGGCAAGCAGGTGTGGCAGCACGAGTTCGCGTGCGAGCATCACTCGACGGTCTCCGGCGCGGGCCGGCGGGCCGCGTTGATGGCGCCGCCTTGGCGCACGATCTCGGCTTGGCGGGCGGAGAGGTCGTGGCGGACGGCGAAGCGGCGGCCGGTCGTGGCCTCCAGCACGCTTCCGCTCCC